>DYQK01000006.1:34827-55383 GCA_020719385.1 Rikenella microfusus
TTTTGTTCAGCGGGAACAGGAATGGAGTCAGGTTTTGGAGTTTCTGCTTTCACAGGAACAGAATCGGGAAGTTTTATTTTGGGAGAAGAAGCAATAGACGTACCTTTTTCTTTGTAAAAAACGAAATATATTCCACCTGCAAATAAAAATACAAAAAGAATTCCCCAAAGAATAAAAAAAAATGTCCAAATAATTTTGTTACTCATTTTGTTTGCGAATAAATTATTCTGTAAATTTTGTAAAATATCGAGACAAAAATACAAATTTTTCATTACAAAATGACAAATAAAACAAAAAATTTTTTATTTTTTTCAAAAAAAGCGAAAAAGAATCAGATTTTTTTTAAAAAACCTGATTCTGTAATGTATATTTTACTCGTCTGACTCAATTTTCCCGTTTTTAAACATCATTCGGTCACCAAAAAATTCAGGAAACCACATTTGTTGCGACATTTGAGCATTATTTTTCTGCATTATTTCCCAAAAATCTCGATAAATTTCGTTTTGCGTTGCGTGCATTGGGATAAAAATTTGCGGCGAAAGTTTTTTCAACGCATAATAAACGCCTAGTCGCACTGCTTCTTGCACTCCAAAACCGCAACCCTCGATGGGCAGAAACGCAATATCAATTTTTTTAACGCTTTCAGCAACTTTCTCTATAACAGGAGAAAAATCGCTTTTTTCAATATCAAGATTCGCATTGGAATGGTCGCCTGCAAAAAATATTGTCACTCCATCAACTTTCACAACAAAAGTCATTCCTGCTTCATTTGAGTTAATACTCAAAATTTCAGCACCCTCGACTTTGTAAGTTTCGCCGCTTTTGTTTGCCAAAGTGTAAGAAACTTCAGATTCGTCAGGAGAAAAACCTAAGATATAATTTATTTTTTTCACTTTCTTTTTCCATTCCCAGATTTTTTGCGAATAATGGTCGTAATGTTCGTGAGAAACAAAAACTAAAACATTCTCGTTTTGCAACTCGTCAGGGTTTATAAAACCGTTGAAAATACAAGGATTATCAGGTTTTCTGCCTTCCTCGGTGTAGTCAAAAATTAAAAAATGATTTTTTGTCTTCACAGCAAAGCCGCTGTGCCGCAAATAAAAAATGTACGCATCATTTTTTTTGTTAACAGAAAATTTTTGCAACTGCAAAAACCTCTCTTTTCCCTTAGCAACATCAATTACTGCATCAGTTTTTTCGAAATATTTCGACAAATGATTGTTTCCGCAAAAATTCGCAAAATACGAAGGTGAATGTCCTGCTTTGTCCGACAGAGAAGTCTTTGCTTTGCGAGAAATTAACAAATTTACAATATCGCTGTAACCCAAAATTGTTGCCCAATGAAGCGGCGTTCTGCCTTCGTTGTCAGCCTCGTCAATTGCTGCTTTGTTTTCCAAGAGTAAAACCACATAATTTATTTTTCCCGACATAACTGCATAATGAAGCGGCATTTTTCCCCATTTATCTCTAAAATTCACATTTGCGTTTTGCGAAATGAGAAATTCGACAATTTTTTGATTATCCTGCTGAAGGGCAAGGTGCAACGTAGTTTGTTCCAAACCGTTTGTTGCGTCAATCTCTGCTTTTTTACTTAACAGAAAATTTAACATTTCGACCTCGCCATAAATTGCTGCGTGCAACGGCGTTTCGAAATTTCGACAAACAACAGCATTTTTTACGCATTTTCTTGTGTTTATCTCGGCACCGTTTTTCAACAAAAAATCTGCATTTTTAATGTTACCCGACCTTGCGGCAAGAGTCAAGGGCGTGGATTCGTCTTTGTCTAAAACATTCACATCGGCACCCATTTTCAAGCAATATTCAAGCATTTCGATATTTCCGCTGAACGCTAACTCGTGTAAAATTGTTCCATCGTTGCACCCAAAACGGTCTGTTATTGAGTAAATTTTATTTTCCAAGAAAAATTTTACGACTTCAAAATTTTCTGAAACGACAGCCGTTTGTATCGGGGCAAAATTATGTCTATTAGTTGCCTTCGGCACAATTCCTTGCGAGATTAAAAATTTTACCATTTCGATATTGCCGCCTGCACACGCCCAATGAAGTGCGTTGTTTTTTTCGTCATCTGTAACAAACAATTTTTGCCCGTTTAAGAGTAAAAATTCCAACATTTTAACGCTTCCGCCTTTTGCCGCCCATAAAATTAATGTTGCTCCTTCGCCGCTCAGCTGCGTATATCGTTCTCCGTTTTGCACTAAGAACTCGACTAACTCGATATTTCCGCTAAATGCGGCGTAATGAATCGGCGTTCGGGCAGGAGAAAATGTTGGTTCTTGCACCGAAGCACCAAAACGGACTAACAATTCGGCAGTTCTGAGACGTCCATTTTGACAAGCAAGATGCAACGGTGTTGCTCCGCGTTGATTTTTTGCGTTCACATCTGCCCCTTTTTCAATGAGAAATTTGACGATGTCAACAAAGTTTTTCTCTGCCGCAACGTGCAGCGGAGTTTGTCTTGTGGAATCTTTTGCAAAAATTAATTTTTTATTTTGCGAAATAATTTTTTTTACCTCTTGCAAATCTCCTTTCGAAGTTGCCGAAAATATTGATTCTTCAGGAGTTACGTTTTGCGAAAAGGCAAAAGTAGAATAGCACAAAACACTAAATAAAGTTAAAATTCTTGTTTTCATAAAAATGTAGGGATTAAAATTTTCAAAAAAATTTAAAAAAAGAATGTTTAAAATTAAAAAAAAACTTTATCTTTACAACGTTTTTTAGAAAAAATTTTATGAAAAAATATATTCACCTAAATTTGAGAGTACGAATAAGTATTCAGATAACGTTGTTTTTAATGATTTTTGTTTCTGTTTTTAATACTTTTTACTTCTCTTTGCAAAAACAAAAAACTATTGAAAACGTTGAAAATCAAATGTTTATGGAGTTAAACAATTTGGTTCGACTTGTTGATATTCGTTTAAAAGAGAATAAAAAAAATTTACAAACGGCACAAAAAATTGCTTACTCAATAATTAATTTCGCAAAAGTTAAAGAGCGACTTGATACGTCACAACTAAAAGTTGATGTAGTAAATCCGCAAAGTACCGAGGATTTGAAGGCAAATATTCGAGTTTGGGAATTAAATAAACAACCCATTTATAATCATTTTGAGATGGTTGACTCAATACAACAAATTACGCAGGCAGTTGTTGGCATTTTTCAAAAATTTTCTCTCGGTTATTTGTGTATTTCGACTAACATTTTAGACGAAAGAGGCAATCGAATGGTGAATACCTATATTGCAAATTCTACTGAAATTGCGAAAAATATTGAGAACGGCGAAACTTTTACAACCAGAGCGTTTGTGATAAATACTTGGTATTTAATGACTTACCGCCCAATTTATATTGATGGAATAATCAAAGGCATTCTTGCTATTGGGTTGAAGGAAAATGTCAATTTGGAATTAAAAATTGTTTTTGAAAATAAAAAATATCTCAAATCGGGCTATCCGTATGTTGTTGACAAAAATGGTTATTTAATTGTTCACCCCAAATTAGAAAACGAAAGTGTGAGTACAACTTCGTTTTTTAAGGGAATGTCAACAAAGAAAAACGGTTTACAAACAGAAAGATATTTCTGGCCCGAAGATGAGACAGGAAAATGGAAATATTCGCACTATATATATCATCCGCCGATAGAAAGTTTTATTGCGGTGAGTTATTATGAGGATGAACTTTTCGAAATTATAAACGAGATTCGGAGTAATATCATTTTCGTAACGCTTTTTTTGATGATTTTGTTGTTTTTTATCTCTTGGTTTTCGCTGCGCGATATTTCTTTGCGTATGAAAAAATTGAGAAAGATTTTAAATTCCATCTCTAACGGCGAGGATTTTGAAAAAATTGAAGTAAAAAAACACGATGAAGTCGGCGAAATGATGCTGTTGAGTTATAAAATTTCTGAAAATTTACATCAAGCGGCAAATTTTTCTGATGAGATTCGACACGGAAATCTGGATAAAGAGTTAAAATTGCTTTCGCAAAAAGATGTTTTAGGAACTTCGTTGTTAAAAATGAGAAATACGTTGTTAAAAACCCGCAACGAAGAGGATAAACGAAAGTATGAAGACAATATTCGCAATTGGAAAACCGAAGGCGTTGCCAAATTTTCTGAAATTTTGCGAATATATTCCGAAAAAGAAGACTTTTTTTATCAAATTTTACTTTTTATCATTCATTATGTCGATGTAAATCAGGGTGGGCTTTTTGTCATTGAGGAAAATCGGGATAAAGAAAAGTTTTTGGAAATGGTTTCCTGCCATGCGTACAACCAGCGCAAACTTATTGAAAATAAAATCGAGTACGGTGTCGGGCTTTTGTGGCGAGGTGTTATTGAGAAACGTACAATTTATTTGACAGAAATTCCTGCCGATTATATTTCAATAACATCGGGACTTGGCGAGGCTTTGCCCAAAAGTATTTTGATTGTTCCTGTCAAAATGCACGAGGAGATTTTTGGAGTTTTGGAACTTGCCTCATTTAATGAATTTCCGAATCATCATATCGAATTTTTAGAGGAAGTCGGAAAAAATATTGCGTCAGCAATTTCCACTTCAAAAATTAATCGAAATACGAAAGATTTGTTGCAACAATTTTCGCAACAAACTAAAAAAATGAACCAGCAGGAAGCCGAAATGGTCGAAAATTTGCAAGAATTAGAGGAATTGCAGCGCGATGTTAGCCGCAAAGAATCAGAATTAGACGGAATTTTAAAAGCATTGCATTCAGGAACGTTAGTCGTGGAATTGAACGCAAAAGGGGTAATTCTCAATATTAACTCAAAATTTCTTGAGATAATGAATCTCAAAAAAGACGATGTTGTCGGGGAAAATTATAGCGATTTTACCTCGTTGTCGGTTGATTCTGACGAATACAAAGCGATGTGGGACAGACTTCAGCACGGATTAAGTGTTCATTTGATAGAGAAAATTTCACTTGAGAATGGAAAACATTTTTGGGTTTCGGAAACTTTTTCGCCCATTATTGGGGGTGACGGCAAATTAATCAAAGTTTTGAATATTGCTGTTGATATTTCTGAAAGCAAAGAATTGGAGAAAAAATTGAACGAACAGCAAAATGAAATTTTGCATCAAAAAGAATTAATTCAACAAAGTGCAAAGAGTATCAAGAACTTCCGTGCTAAATTAGAGGAAAAAGAATCACTCTTCGAGACGACAACAAGCATTATTGATACGTTGTTTTTGCGAATTGAGTGCGATTCTGACGGAAAAATTCTTGACACCAATTTGCGTTTTCTTGAACTCACGGGTTATTCGAAAATTGACCTTGAGAATCGAGATTTTCGAGAGTTGCTTGCTCGCGGCGAATTCTCGAAATTCGAAACCGCACACGCAAGAACGCTTGACGGCAATATTTTCGAAGGAAAAATTGATATGCGAACTGCGGATAAAAAAATTATCTCGTTGCGAATCACGGAAGCACCTGTGCGAGACAGAGACGACAAGATTTCAAAAATTTTGATTATCGCACAAACTCTGTAAGTTGCGAAAGAGAAATCTCGTTTTGCGTTCCTGCGTTCATATCTTTGATTATCAACGTATTATGAGAAATCTCATTTTCCCCGACCAAAGCGACAAATGGAATATTTTTTTTATTCGCGTATTCCATTTGTTTTTTTATTTTCGCAGATTCAGGATACAATTCGCAAGAAATTCCCATTTCTCTAATATTTTTCAACAGCGGCAAAAGATAAAAAGTCTCTTTTTCACCAAAATTGACAAACAACAACTTCACATTTGCTGCGTTTTTTTCAGAAAATAAATTTTGCTCCTGCATTACATCGAAAATTCGGTCTGCACCGAATGAAATTCCGACTCCAGAGAGATTTTTCAACCCAAAAATTCCTGTTAAATCGTCATAACGTCCACCGCCGCAAATACTTCCAATTTGCGAATTTTTTGCCTTCACCTCAAAAATTGTGCCTGTGTAATAATTTAAACCTCTTGCGAGAGAAATATCAAACTCAATTTCGAGATTTAATTTTAACGTTTCGAGATAAGAAAACAACGTTTCCATCTCAAAAATTCCTTTTTTCCCGATTTCTGAATCGACAAAAATATTCTTTAACGTATTGATTTTCAAAGAATTATCTCCTTTGATAGCAAGAAATGGCTGCAATTCTTTGACAGCCTTTTCACTAATTCCTTTTTCCAACAACTCCTGATTTACTTTCTCAACACCGATTTTGTCAAGTTTATCAATGGCGATAGTTATGTCCATCATTTTTGCCGATTCTCCGACCAACTCGGCAATGCCGCTCAAAATTTTTCGATTATTGAGTTTCAATAACACCTTGATATTCAACAAATTAAACACTTTCTCGACAATTTGAATCAACTCAACTTCGTTTAACAACGAATCCGAACCAATAACATCAACATCGCACTGATAAAACTCGCGATAACGACCTTTTTGCGGTCTGTCTGCACGCCAAACAGGCTGAATTTGGTAACGTTTAAACGGAAAAATTATTTCATTTTGATGTTGCACAACATAACGCGCAAACGGCACCGTCAAATCATAACGAAGTCCTTTTTCACAAATTTTTAACGCAACTTGATTCGGATTATCACTTTGCGAAAAATTTTCTGACAAAAAATTTCCTGAATTTAAAATTTTAAACAAAAGTTTATCACCTTCTTCGCCGTATTTTCCGAGTAAAGTTTGCAAATTTTCCATCGCAGGCGTTTCTAACGGTGCATAACCAAATTGTTGAAAAACGGTTTTCACGGTGTCAAAAATAAAATTTCGTTTCACCATCTCGTTGGGTGAAAAATCGCGCGTTCCGCTGGGAATACTGGGTTTTTGAGCCATTTTTTGAAAAATTTTTTACAAAAGTAAACTTTTTTTTCGAAATTTGTTTATCTTTGCAAAAAAAATTTATGAACAATTTCGAAAAATATATAAATGCGTTGCAAAACGTAAATTTTGACGAAGCAACTGAACATTCTTTGCGTTTCGAATTGAAAAATTTGTTAGACAGTTTATTGAAAATTGAGAATCGAAAAATCGATATTTTGCACGAAGGCAAGCGAGAAGGCAAATTTGGGTCGCCCGATTTTAAACTTTCTGACGAAAAAGGAATTGTCGGTTATATCGAAACGAAAAAAATTGACGAAAACCTCGCGAAAGTCCTTAAAAGTTCGCAAATCTTGAAATATATAGAATTGTCTAACAATATTTTGTTGACAAATTATCTCGAATTTATTTGGATTCGAAACGGAAAAGTCGAATTGCGGGAAAAACTTTGCACAACAGAAAATTTGCAAGACAAATCTTTTCAATTATCTGACGAGAAAATTGAGAAAGTAGAATCGATTTTTCAACAATTTTTCGCAGAAAAACCTGTCGGCATCAATAATGTAGACATTTTGTCGATGTTTTTGGCAAAAAGAACAAAAAATTTAAAATATTTTTTGCAAGAAACGCTGCATTATCAAGAGGAAAATCAGTCGCAAAGTTTTTTATTGGGTTTATTGGACAGTTTTCGAAAAAATGTCGCAACAGAATTGAGTATTTCTGAATTTTCCGATGTTCTCGCACAAACGCTCGCATACGGGCTTTTTTGGGCAAAGTTAAACGCAGAGAAAAATCAAATCTCGTTGTATAATGTTTCCCAATATATTCCGAAATCGTTTAGTTTAATCCGTGAGTTGGTCGGGTTTTTAAACAAATTAGACGAAAAAGAATATCAAAATACAAAATGGATTATTGAGGAAATTATTGCGATGTTGAACAATATTGATGTCAAGGCGATTCGCAAAACGTTGTCTTATAATCAAAATGAAAGCGATTTCGCAGACCCATATTTGTATTTTTATGAAATTTTTTTGGGAGAATACGACAATAAATTGCGAAAAGCAAAAGGCGTTTATTACACGCCGACAGAAATTGTGCAGTTTATCGTCAAAGTGACAGACGAATTGTTGCAAAAATTTTTCAAAATTCCTGAAGGTTTAGGAAATAAGAAAAAAATTACAGTTCTCGATTTTGCAACAGGCACAGGAACTTTTATGTTGGAAATTTTTAAATTAATTTTACAAAAAATTCCGACAGATTTTGCGAAAACGAAAATGATTCAAGAACATTTGTTGAAAAATATTTTTGGGTTCGAATATTTGATTGCCCCGTACACGATTGCTCATCTCAAACTTTCGCAATATTTGGCAGATAACAATTACATTTTAACTGACGAAGAGCGTTTGCAGGTTTATTTGACCAATACTTTAGAACCAATGAAAACGCAATACAACGTTTTTGTGCAGGCACTTTCGCAAGAAGGGAAAATGGCTCAAGAAATTAAGGAAAAACCAATTTTGATAATTACAGGAAATCCGCCGTATTCCGCCTCTTCGACAAATAAAAATGCGTTTATTTTGAATCTTTTGAACGATTATAAAAAAGGGTTAAATGAACGAAGTATCAATTCTTTGAACGATGATTATATAAAATTTATTCGTTTTGCTCATCACAAAATCGAGAAAGAAGGAAAAGGAATTGTCGCCATTATCACCAATAATTCGTATCTTTCGGGCATTATTCATCGAAAAATGAGACAGAAAATTTTCGAAGATTTCGACAAAATTTTTATTGTCAATTTGCACGGAAATTCGTTGAAAAAAGAAAAAGACAAAAATATTTTTAACATTCGCGTGGGCGTAAGCGTTTTGTTTTTAATAAAATCTGACGAAAAAATCGACAAAGAAGTTTTGTATTTTTCAACATTGGAACATTTTTTAATGAATCGAAGCGAAAAATTCGAGTTTTTCAAAAAAACAAATTTAGAAAATTTGCCGTTTAAAAAATTAAATCCTTGCGAACCAAATTTTTGGTTTGTCCCAACAAATTTTTCGTTTCAGAAAAAATACGACACTTTTTGGAGTTTAAGAGATATTTTTAAATTTTTTAACACAGCCATAAAAACGCATAAAGATTCGTTGACAATACATTTTTCATTGGAAAATTTGAAACGAATGCGATACGATTTTTTGCATTTGAAAGAATACTATTTTCGGGAAAAATACAAAATCGAAGACAGCCGAGATTGGAAATATGAATCGGCAAAAAAAGAATTGATGGAAATTTCACAGCCATCATTGGTGAATTATCGGGTTTTTGACTGCCGTTACACGTATTATTCCCACAAATCGAATCGATTTATGACGCGTCCAAGTTATAATCTTTTTCAACATTTTCTCGCAGGGCAAAATCGAGGAATCGTTACAACAAGATTGCTTTCGTCAGAAAGTTTTCAACATTGCTTCGTTACCGATAAAATTTCTGACGCTTGTTTTATTTCGAATATGGGAAGCGAATCGAATTACGTTTTTCCAATTTATTTATATTCCGAAGAAACAAACGGCAACGGTTTACTTTTTGAAAAGCAAGAAGGCAGAAAATTGAATTTTACAGATAAATTTAAACTTTTTATCAAAAATCATTTTGTTGAACTTGTTGAAAATCAAGACCTTAAATCAGAAATTTTTGATTTAGAAAATCAACTTGAAGAGCAAAAACAAATTTTTGAAAATTTATTAATTTTGAAAAGTCCGTTGGCAGAATTGCAAAAAAATGAAATCGAAAAACTCGCAAAAATTATTGCGGCGAAAAAAGAAAATTTGCAAATTTCGAAACAAACTTTTCAGCCGACAGGCGAGGCAATTTTCAATTATATTTATGCGATTTTGTTCAGTTCTGCGTATCGCGAGAAATATTTTGATTTTTTGCGAATCGATTTTCCTAAAATTCCGTTTACAAACGACAAAAATCTGTTCGAAAAACTTTCGAAAATCGGCGAAACGTTGATAGAATCGCATTTATTTAACGAAATTCCGTATTTGACTTTTGGAAAACATTTTGGAAATGCAAAAACTGAAGTTTCGCAAATAAAATTTTTCGAAGAAAAACTTTTTTATAACGAAACGAATTTTTTTGACAATGTGAGTCAAGAAATTTTCGATTATAAAATTGGTAGTTATTGCGTTTTGGAAAAATTTTTCAAAGAACGCAAAGACAAAGAATTGGATTTTTCTGAAATTGAAACTGTCGAAAAAATGATAAATGTTATTGATTTTACGTTAAAAACCGTTTCTGAAATAAATTTTTTAACAGAAAATTGGGTTTAAAAAAATTGTTTTCGAAAAAATTTATTATCTTTGCAAAGAAAAAAATTAAAAAATTATGGAAAATTTTGATGACGTGAATTTTCATTTGGATTTTGGAAATTTTAATCCTGAAGATATTTCTGTTGATGAAACTATCAATGCGGTTTTTGTTGTTGATACATCGGGGTCAATCTCGTCTTATGTGAAAGATTTGAACACTGCTTTCAATGATTTTGTCGCAACAATGCAGAAATCTCATGTTGCTGACAGGCTTTTTGTGTCAATAATTGAGTTTGACGAGACGGTGAAGGTCGAAAGTGGTTTTCAACCAATAACGAGTATTTCGAAAATGGATTTTTCGAAAAAATTAGGTGGAGCAACCTCGTTGTACGATGGTGTTTTAGTTGGTTTGAAAAATGCCTTAGATTATCGGATAAAACTTGAAAATTCAGGTGTTGAAACAAAAACGTTGTTGTTTGTTATCACCGATGGCGAGGACAATAACTCGAAAAATCCGCCTCATTTAGTGAAAAATGAGTTGCAAAAAGTCAAAAACGATGAGCGAAGTGCGTTTTCGTTTGTTTCGATATTGTTTGGTTTGGGACAACAGGCAAATTTTGAGGCGGCAAAAAATGAGATGGGAATCGATTATCTCGCAAAAATGGGAACTACGGGCAAAGACATTCGCAAAATGATAGGTTTTATTTCGCAATCTATCTCGTCAGTTTCTAACGGACAAATGCCGCCGGGACCGGATATTGATTTTTAAAATTTCTGTAGTTTCTCAATTGTGAGATAAATATTTATTTTGAATTTTCAAAACCAACAATTCCATCTTCGAAAAAGATGGAATTGTTGAGTGAATTGGTCGTCATTTTTCTCAAAAATTAAAAGCCATTCCTAAAATAATCATTCTGCGTGGTTGCGGCAAAAGCGAATTATACCATCCTTTACTTCCTTGCCAAGCATTTCCTTGCCATTCGCCGCCGGAATCTCCGGAATCTGCGTTGCGTAAACCGGGATGAAAATATTGGGTGTTGAATATGTTTGTAACTTTTAAACTTATACCCATTCCTTTCACTGCAAAATTTTTCCAAATGATATTTCCGTCTAAAACGAAATACGCAGGAATTGTTTTTAACGGATTTGTCGAAACGGCATCGGCTTCGCTTCGATATTGCCCCTTCAAATTGATTAATAATTTTTTGGAAATGTAAGAAGTTATTCCGAAATGTATTTTATGATGCGACAAATCGCCGATAATTCCCATTCCAGTTTTTACATTATCTGCCCCAAATTTTGCTTCTTCTTCTTTCAGAATCAACGAATAATACATTTGTAAATTCGTCTTTTTGAAAAGTGGTACTTCAATTTGCAAGAGATAATCCAGTCCGACAACATTTCGTTCACCGAGATTTTTCGCGCCATCGGTGGTGTTGACGATAGTATTTGTGTTGTTTGCCCACCAAAAACTCAAAAGATTATTTATCGAGGATTTCGTGTACGAGATGTTCACTTCAAAAGTTTGCGATTTTTCGGGTTTTAAATTGGGGTCTGCTCCCGAACCAACCCAAGCACCATACAAATTTCTCGGAACGGGTTCTTGAAATGCTTGTCCATAAAGCAATTTCAGATATATTTTTCTGATTTTTTGAACAAAACCTGCCCGGAATGTGGGCGAAGTGCCGTAGGCGGAGTTTTCGTCTATTCGACAGCCGAGATTAAAAACGCTGTTTTCTCCCAATTTATATTTTCCGTGCAAATATATTCCTCTGTCTATCCAGTTGATTCGGTTGTAACTTTGCAGCGTTGCGGGCAACGAATTGGGTAAAGCATTCGATATTTTTTTCAAGGAATCGGGGAAATATAAGGTGCCGCCGTTCAAATCGTATGCTTTTTGGAGATTTTTATCTTCATATTTTAAACCTGCATTAAACGAAAGCGAATTGTTTACATTCCATTCAAAATCTTGAAATATTGAACGCACCGAATTAAGCGACTGCCAATACGTTAATTGAACTATGCGAGCCGATTCGCCAGGTTTCACAATGACGCCGCCGCCAATGGTCATATCAGTTTCGCCTTTATTTGTGATGTTATAACCTTCTAAATCTTGCGATTCACTTGACAAATTCGACATTCGATAACGAATCATCGTTGAAGAATGAAATTTTTCAGAGAAATCGTGTCTATATCTTGCGTAAAAATTATAATCGGGTAATATCCACAAACTTTGCGGCGTAGTTTTATCAGCGGGATAAATTGAACCACAACCTGTGTAATTTTCGTAATATTGTGCGGCAAGTTCGAGTCCGCCGCGGTAGAATCTTAAATCGATTCCGGTATTTTTTATTGGTGAGGAAAAAGTGCCACCCAATTTCGAATTATTAACGAAATCGCCCCATAATTTTTTATCTGTTAAAAATTTATTTTGCAACCAATAAAAATCGTCATTATTAATCATTTGATTCAAATCGCCGTCTTCGTATCGTACTGTCAGACTCAGTGTTGTTTTTTCAGTTTTATGGATAATATTCATATCGAGCCAAGTAAACCCTTTCGTGGTGCTTGCCATGTTGGTGGTAACATTCATTTCGGCTTCGCACTGTTTTTTGGTGATAATGTTGATGACGCCCATAAAAGCATTTGCCCCATAAACCGATGACGCCGGCCCATAAACGACTTCGATTTGACTAATATTCGACAACGGTGTTGCCACCATCAAAGTAGTGCGGTTGAAATAAGGGTCATTATAAATGATTCCGTCAATCATAAACAAATACGGTGACCCAATAGTATTGCGATATCCGCGCCAATAATCCTTGAAATACGTGTCGCCCCAAGCAATGCTCATATCAATTCCAGGAAGTTCTTGCAAAATTTCGAGTAAATCTTTGTAATTTCGTTCCTGAATTTGTTCTTTAGTAATGACAATAGTTGTTGCGGGTGCGTCAGAGATTTTTTCCTTAACATTCGAAGCGGTAACCACTTCAACTTGCATTAATTCCTCAAGACTTAACTCGAAAATATCTCGAACATCCGAAATAAGAGTCAACATAATATTGACGACATCTCCTGAAACCTCGACTTCCTGCACTCGAAAACCTTTTTTCGAAAATTCGAGAGTTTTATTTCCTTCAGGAATTTCGATGGAATATTTCCCGTCAACATTGGTATAAGTTTGTACTTGCGTGTTTTTCACAGAAATTTTGGCATCAGAAACAGATTTTCCTGATTTATCTGTGATAATTCCTGTTACGGTTCTTTGTGCAAAAATAACATTCGCACAAAAAATGAATAGAAAAAATAAATTTGCCTTCATAAAAACAATTTTTTGGAGTGAATGGTCTGTCAGACAACGCAAATATAAAATTTTTTTGTGAGAAAGCAAGAAAAATTTTATTTTTTTTGAAAAAAATTTTTTTTCGTGTTTATAATTTTGAAAATTATCAAATATTTGTTCAATGTGAAAAACTTCACTGCTGTCATCAAGGAAAAAACGTTTTCGAACAAATACCATTTTTTCGTTGCGTCACAGACAATTTTTTTTATACTCGAAAACTTCGAAATAGAAACAATAACAATTCGTCCATCGACAAAATGTACATTTGTGAGAAAAAATCTGACAGAAACTTAAAATAATTAAAAATTTTTTTGTGAGAAAAAATCTGAACAAAATTGATGTAACCATATTTTAAATTTTTTTGTGTTTTCAACTTCAAAATTTAACATTTCTTCACAAAATTTATGAAAAAAATTTAGAATCGAAAATTCTAATTTTTTTTTGTCCTTAGAAAATTTCAAACTAAGAAATGAAATAAATTGCAAATGTTTTTGAAACAAAATATTTGCAAATTTTGTATTTTTCGTTTTTTGATATTTTTTTATCATATCAAAATCAAAGTTCGTTTCCATAAAAATTTGAGTTTAAAAAAATCTCACAAATATTTAATTATTTTTTCTGAAAAACAAAAATTTTCGTGATTAGTTTTGTATCGGGAAAAAATTAAAAATTTCACATAAAAATTAAATTTGTGTAAAAAAAAATTAGAAATTATTAGAATTTCAAAAAAATTATTATTTTTGTGTTTTAAAAAAATGACAAATTTATGCAGATAAAATTGACGAATTATGTTTTTAATGTTTTGTATTCGGAAATTATCAATGTTTTTGAATCATATTGTCGTTCACAAAATTTAACAATTCCCAAAACTGATAGGGAAAAGTATGGTTATGATGGTTATGAAAATAGCAAAAACTCAATAGTTTTTGCTATGCGTGAGAATTCTGTGGATAAAAATATCAATGGAAAATATTTGTATAATTGTTATCGCAATTTTAATAAGAGAAAAGAAATTACCTTTACAAATTTTTATGCGAATATTTTTTTCAATTATATTGGTTATAAAAATATTTACGATTTTTTGGAGAAGTACGCAGAATTAAACGAAAAGGAAAAGAATCATCAATTAAGGTTGTTGGAAAATTCTTTTTCTCAAAAAACAAGTTCTGATTTGTCAATTTTTTCACTGATTCAGAATTTATATCAAGATTTTTCGATTTCAGAATCAGAAAATTTGACGGTTTATGCGGTTTATCGTTGGAGTAATACAAGAGGCGAGGTGAAGGTGCGACAAGTAAATATTTATAATTGGCAAAAAGCTGTATATATTTTGTTTGATAAAAACAGAAACAAACAAATGTGGTACAAAGGCATTATTATTGACAGCGGAAATTTTCAATATTTGTTGTTGGGTGATAAATTTCGTAAATTTTTTAACATCATTCTGACTTCGAACCATAGTGAGCATAAAAATATTTTGTTTGGCATTTATAATGGGGTTAGCGAGGATAGCGGCAAACCTGTTTGCGGCGAAATAATTTTTCGCAAAATACAAAAAGACGAGCGAATAGAGGATTTTTTGTTTTGCGGGAAAATTCCTGTTGAAATAGTAGAAGAATTGCGAATGAAGAGAATCAGAGTCAATAATGAAGTTTATTTTAGAGTAGAAGATATGCCTTTTTACGAGCATATACAGTTTTTTAAAACATTTGTCGGAAAATATGAGATTTATCTTTTGTCCGAAAGCGAGCAAGCAGTTGTTATACATACCGCCGAGATTCGCGATGATATGAGTATGGAAATGTTGATTCGTCAGGAGCGTTTGTGGAGAGGTTTTGTGAGGTTGACCAACGGCACAAAAATTTTGTACGCTGAGGTGCGTTACGAGGCAAGTATTTTTAGAATGGAAATGCACACTCCCTTAGAAGACGAGAAATATCTCTATGGCGTTTATAGCGGGGTAATGTTGGATAATCAGCCTTCTTGTTATCGGGTTATGTGGGTAAAGAATCCGAATCTTGAGTCCTTGGGTGTAAAGCCGCAAGTTATTAAGTTTTCAGAAACTGAAGTAATAAAAAGTATTCTTGCGAAATATCCGACTTTGTCTCTGTTTTTTTCAGGAAAAATGCTTCCTAATTTTTGCGAAACTTCAGAGACAATATCAAAACTTTCTCTTATCAATGATTCTTTGCGAAATTAAATTTATTTTTTTATAAAAAAACGTTTCTATCTCTTTGAAAAGATGGAAACGTTCTATATTTTTTAATATTTCGGAGTAATACCGATGTTGAAAAGTGCAAACGACCAAATATCTGTTTGCTCTTCAATTTTCTTAACCGTAGATTTTCCTGCACCGTGTCCTGCCATTGTCTCAATACGAATCAACGCAGGATTTTTTCCTTTGTATTTTTCCTGTAAAGTTGCAGCATATTTAAACGAGTGAGCAGGAACAACTCTGTCATCGTGGTCGGCAGTTATGACCATTGTCGCAGGATATTCAACACCTGACTTAATATTGTGCAACGGCGAATATTTGTACAAATACTCAAATTGTTCTTTGTTGTCGCTTGAGCCGTAATCGCCGCACCATGCCCAACCAATTGTAAATTTGTGGAAACGCAACATATCTAAAACGCCCACCATCGGAAACGCAACTTTATATAAATCAGGTCGTTGGTTTATGACAGCAGCAATCAATAATCCTCCGTTTGAGCCTCCCATTATCGCAATTTTATCGGGAGAAGTATATTTCTCTTTGATTAAAAATTCTGCTGCGGTAATAAAATCGTCAAAAACATTTTGTTTTTTCAAAACCGTTCCTGCCTGATGCCATTCCTCGCCATATTCTCCACCGCCGCGGATGTGTGCGTTAGCATAAATTCCTCCATTTTCGAGCCAAATTAAACGGGTAATACTGAAATTGGGCGGATAACTTACGTTAAAACCTCCATAACCATAAATCATAACAGGATTCGAGCCGTCAAGTTTGATTCCTTTTTTGTAAACTAAATCCATCGGCACTTTTGTTCCGTCTTTGCTTATGTAAAGAACTTGTTTTGTTTCGTATTGCGAGGCATCAAAATCGATTTTGGGTTGAAAAAACATCTCTGATTTATTCTCTTTTATGTCATATTTGAAAATTGTTGCAGGAAAAGTGTATGACGTAAAAGTGTAAAACGCAATATTCTCTTTTTTCTTAGTTGAAAAACTGATAATTTGCCCTAAAGTAGGAAGTTCGATTTCGCCTGTTTTTTTGCCCGACAAATCACAGATTTCAACGACAGTGTGAACATCTCGCATATAAGAGACCAACATTTTCCCGCCCGCAATCATTATTCCTTCTAAAACATCTTGCTTTTCAGGAATAACGTCTGTCCATTTTTCAGGTTTTGGGTCTTTCAAATCAATAGCAATTAATTTGTAACGCGGTGCGTTGTGATTTGTGCGAACTAACAATTTGCCGTCTTGATGGTCAAGAACGCCGTAAGAATATTTAAAACCTTCTGCGATTTTCACAAATTCAGCATTTGGTTTCGCAAGGTCTTTAACGTAAAGTGCCTCGCCGTCTGTTGCTTCAGTTTCTGAAAGAATCAAATATTTCTCATCGTCAGTTACTCCTGCACCGTAATTTCGTTTTGGGAAATTTTTATTTTCATAAACGAGAACGTCTTGTTTTTGCTCGGTGCCGAGTTTGTGATAATAAACTTTGTGAAATTCATTTACATTCGAAAGTTCTTTGCCCTTTGTTGGTTCATCGTAACGACTGTAATAAAAACCGTCTTTGTACCAAGAAATTCCTGAAAATTTCACCCAATTTAACTTATCTTTGAGGTCATTTCCTGTTGTTGCGTCTTTGACAAAAATTTCGCTCCAGTCACTTCCGCCGCGAGCAATGGAATAAGCCATGTATTTTCCATCTTTTGAAAATTCCATTCCTGCCAAAGCGACCGTTCCGTCTGCAGACAATTTATTGATGTCAAAAAATATTTTTCCTTCTTTCGCCAAATCTTCAGTAACGTACAAAATGTCTTGATTTTGTAAACCGTCATTTTTGAAGTAAAAATATCGATTTCCCTCTTTGAAAGGTGTTGACATTTTGGTGTAATTCCAAATTTTCGTTAAACGCTCTCGAATTTTTTCGCGAAAAGGAATTTTCGACAAATACTCGGAGGTAACTTTGTTCTGAGCAGCGACCCATTCGGCAGTTTCCTTCGAAGTATCATTTTCCAACCAACGATAAGGGTCGGGAACAGAAACACCGTGATATTTATCAACCGTATCAACTTTTTTTGTAACGGGATAATTCCACTGCGAGGGGTTAGAATTTTGCTTGCAAGAAAACAGCAAAAACACAAGCAAAGGGAGAGGTAAAAGCAAATTTTTCATAAAATATGAGAATTAATGATGATTTTCTTTGTCATAATTGGAGATTTTATAAACATCCTTGTCGTAACCGGCGATGATTAATTTATGTTTATCAGTCAAGCGAATTGTCTCGAAACCTGTTGGCAACACTTTTTCTATCTCGACACCGTCTTTGCGAAGATAAGGACCACGAATCCCTATTACGTTGATATTGAAACGATTACGAATATTTAACTCTATAACAGTTTTTCCGTAAAATTCCTTCGGAACTTTGACCTCACTAACTAAAACATCGCTTCCAAAAACTTCAACAATTTTCGAACTTGGGTCTAACAAATTTAACGCAAAACGGTTTCCCTCTTGCTTTTCGGGAAATAAAATTTCGGTAATATCCAATTTTTCGAGAATACGAATCTGAATTTCGTTTGTGGCACGGGTATAAATTTTCTTAACTCCAATATCGGAAAGCCCTGCAACGGTGAGAATTGTGTCTTCGAAAGATTCGCCCATTGCGAGAATCACCGTATATTCGGGTTTAATAAATTTGGGCAAAATCGAAGATTCTGACGAATCCAATTCTACTACAAACTCAAAACCTTCTTGCTTCATCTGACTCACGACAGCAGGATTTTTGTCCATAATAATCACGTCAGCGTTTCGAGATTTCAAAGTTCTTGCAACTTCTTTCCCAAAAGCACCCATTCCGATGACAACAAATTTTTCTTTTGACATAAATTTTTCAATGAAAAATACGGCACAAAATTATATTTTTCTTATCAATAAACAAAAAAAATCTCGTTTATTAAATGAAAAGAAAAAAAAATTTGCGAAAAATATTTTTTCTCAATTTTTTTTGTATTTTTGTAAAAAATTTTGTATGAAAAATATCATTTTTTACTTTTTTATCGCAATATTTTTTGCGAATTGTGGGGCAAGAGAGAAACACGTTGTTGAAAAACAAACTTCTACGCCTGCTATTTCTGAAACACCGTTGCCAAAAGATACGGCAAAAAATGTTTCGCAACAGAAAATTATTATTGCAGCAAAAGATTCGGTGAAAGAAAAAACGGTTGTTGAGAATAAAAAATCGTTTTTATTAGTCGCAGGTGTTTTTAAATCGAAAGTAAATGCAGAAAAATTGGCAAAAGAATTGAAAACAAAAAATTGCAAAGCATTTATCTCGCCTGCTGCGAATGAAATGTTCAAGGTTTTTGCAGGAAAATTTGCGGAAAAATCTGAAGCAGAGAAGGAAATTGAACGTTTAAAAACAAAAATGCCCAAGTTTACTTTTCGAATTGTTGAAGAGTAACATTTTTCTCCATTAACAATTCTGTCGCTCTGAGCGATGGAATTGTTTTTAGCAATTAGAAATGTTAAAATTTTGAAAAATTTTTGTTTTTCTGAAAAAAATTTGTACTTTTGCCCAAATATTTTTCCTAATTTTAAGAAAAAAATGGATATTTTTCAAAAAATTGCTTCAAAAACCACTCCTCTCGGTCAATATCAAGGAATTGGAGATGGATATTTTCTCTTTCCCGAATTGAAAGGTGAAATTGCCCCATGGATGTTTTTTCGAGGAAAAAAAATGTTAACGTGGAGTTTAAACAATTATCTCGGACTTGCGAATCATCCTGAAATTCGAAAAACTGATGCCGAAGCCGCTCAAAAATGGGGACTTGCGTACCCGATGGGGGCAAGAATGATGTCGGGACAAACCGAACATCATATCGAATTGGAAAAACAACTCGCAAAATTTGTCAATAAACAACGAAGTTATGTGTTAAATTATGGTTATCAAGGAATGGTTTCCATCATTGACACATTATTAGACCGAAATGATGTCATTGTTTATGATTCCGAATCTCATGCTTGTATTTTAGACGGACTGCGTTTGCACATTGGTAAACGTTTTGTTTTTGCACATAATCAAATGGATTCGTTGCAGAAACAACTCGAACACGCAGCGAAAGTTGTCGAAAAAACGAAAGGCGGAATATTGGTTATCACCGAAGGAGCGTTTGGAATGGCTGGCGATTTGGGAAATCTCAAAGATATTGCCGCTTTCAAAGAGAAATATCAATTTCGTTTATTAGTCGATGACGCACACGGCTTCGGCGTTATGGGAAAAACTGGTGCAGGCACAGGCGAACACTTCGGCGTTCAAGAACAGGTTGACTTATATTTCGGCACTTTCGCAAAAGCATTCGCAGGAATCGGAGCATTTGTCGCAGGCGAAAAAACCATTGTTGACTATTTGCAATACAACATGCGTTCTCAAATTTTTGCGAAATCTTTGCCCATGCCGATGGTTTTTGGAATTTTAAAACGTCTCGAAGTAGCACAGAAATATCCCGAACTTCGCACTCAACTTTGGAGTGTTGTCGCAGCGTTGCAAAACGGTTTACGCGAAAAAGGGTTCAATTTGGGAAAAACTCAATGCCCTGTTACTCCTGTATTTCTCGAAGGAAGTCCACATCAGGCAGCAAATTTGTTAGTCGATTTGCGGGAAAATTACAACATTTTCTGTTCGATGGTTGTTTATCCTGTTGTCCCAAAGAATGTGATTCTTTTGCGTTTAATTCCAACGGCTGTTCACTCGTTAGACGATGTAAAAATGACTATTGATGCTTTTGCAGAGATTCAGAAAAATTTAATTTCGGGAAAATACAATTATGAAATTAAAATTAATCCGTTGGAAAAGTAA
>DYQK01000006.1:55483-57734 GCA_020719385.1 Rikenella microfusus
AGATTTTTTTAGAAATTTTAGTTGAAAAAATTGATAAAAATATGTTAAATTAATAATGTCGTTTTTAGTAAGTAAAAATACGATTAGAATCTGATTCCTAAACCAATGTTGAAACTAACCGTTTGAATTGACTGTTTAAAATTAGATTTTTCGGTACTTCCCATGGAAACAATTTCTACATCTTTGAATTCTGGTTCACAAGAGTAAAAATCAGCACCGACTAAAAGAGCGTATCGTTCACTGCTGAAATTAAATTTAAAATTCCCGCCTGCAGAAAATGAAAAAGCTGCGCTGCTTCCTACTTTTTGTTCTAATCCTGCACTACTTCCGCCTGAACTTGCGGTCATTTTTATTGATGGCGAACCTGCAACTGTTAAACCGAGTGCGATTCTTGGGTCAAAGGATATTCTCTCGTTAATAGGAAGGGTTACAAATAAACCAATTTGCGTTTGTAATGTGATCCAAGAGCCTAATTCGGCGGTCCAATCTACCGAAGTCGAAGATGCACGCATCATATCTAAAAATGGTTTTTCGTCCAATGGGTTAACTTGTAAACGTAAAGCAAAATAAACTCCATATTGCTTTGTTCCTCGATAAGATAAGGATAAATCGCCTGTGAATCCGCCTATGGCACATCCTACTTTGTCGCCTTCTATTGAACCGAAATCGCCAATAGGTGCACTTCCGCCGACTGTTATTCCCAAATAACCTCGTTCTTGCGAAAAGCAGAACGAAAAGAAAAACAAAGACATTAAAAACAAAAATGTTTTTTTCATTTTGAAAAAATTTATTGGTAAGAAAACATTTGTCTACTCTTTACGATTTTCGACATTTCTCGGTGATTTTTCTCATAAAAAATCACAAAAATTAAAAATTTTGCCGATTTTCATGTGGGAGAAATATTGTTACACAAAACGCATTATCAAATTTGAAATATTATTATAATTTCCTCAACTAAAATTCCATATTAAACGGCACAAAGTTATAATATTTTTTCAATATGCAAATATTTTCGCAAAAAAAATTTAATTTATTTTGTAAAAAATTATTAATTTTGCGTTGTCAAAAATGAAAATTCATGGCAGATGAGAATAAAACCGTTCACGGTAACGATAAGCGAAGTATTAAGCCGCAACATATTTACAAAATTTTCGATTTTGTTGATTGGGTAATTTATAAATTTGGGATTAGCGGTTCGAAATTGAACAAAGATGGTTCGTCGCCGCGTGCAAATTCGCAAGTGAATCAGAAAAATAAAGAAGCTGGAGAAATAAAATTTTCTGCCGAGGTGTTGTTAACTGATGTTGAAAATCGAGAAAAAGCACTCGAAATCGAGAAACAACTGGTTACAGAATTTTTTGAAAAAAATGACGAAAATCCTGAAGGTAATAAAAGACCGATTCCTGATAAACAAGCACAAAATCAAAATAATTCCAGTCAAGAATCTTAATTTTTTTTACTATGGCGAAGTATTTAAGCGATATTCTTTGTTCCGCAGCAAAACAGCACGGACAATGGGAAATTGATTTTCGAAAGTTTAATTTGGGCTGTCGAAAAATTGAATTGGAATATTTTTTCAAAATCCCAAAAAATTATTACACTAATTCGTTTTGGCGAGCAATTGTTAAATTGCATAAATTTCTTAAAGAGAAAGACGAACTTCCGCCTGAACGTTTTAAAACAGGAAAAACACCTTTAGAATTGCGAGAATTGGGACAAAAAGGAGAATATTATTATGTGAATCAAATTGAAAATTTAATTGATGTTTGTATTGTTCATCGAAAATTCGATTTCGACAAGTATTTCGCTGCCGCCGATTTCGACCAACAAAAAATGATTCTCAACGAAATTCACGCAGGAATGTTACTTCTCGCCGACCATTTCAGTTGGGACAAACAACCCCTAGAAAACGCTTATCTGAAATGTCTTGAGAAAAAATTAATTTTTCAGTGGACAGCCATTGCGAAAAAATTTTCACGCAATAAACAATTTTCAGGTGAAATTTTTATTGATTTTCAACGCTACGAAATCCAAACTTTTGCAATTATTCGAGATAAAAACGGTAACGAAATTCAACGAAAAATAATCGACACTTTTAACGGTTTAGAAAATATAAACCGCATTTTCCCCGATGACATTGTCAAGATAACAAAGGGAAAAACCAAATGGCAAAATAATGATTTCGTTTTGTTTGATAAAAACGCAAAAGAAATTGCGAGAGTAACAATTTTGTAAAAAATTATTAATTTTG
>DYQK01000146.1 GCA_020719385.1 Rikenella microfusus
TTTAAAATTTTCACAAAGATAAAAAAATTAATTTAAAAGCCAGTTTTTTGCTTCGTCTTCTGCTTCGAAAAGTTTAACAATTGGAGCTTTTGTCGTTGAAGCGGCGGTTTCCTCGAAAGTTTGTTGAATCGAAACAGCAGAAAAAATGTCTGACGGCACTAAAAACGCAATTTTCGAAACATTATTTTCGATATATTGCGGAATAATCGTTTCGTCATGCCAAATTTGTATCTCAACGTTCATAATGAAAAAATTATTCGTTGCATCAACAAAGATTTTTGTTGCTTCGCATTCGGCAATTTTTTCAATATAGAGAAATAATTGATTTTTAAACTCATCATCTGACATGTGTTTCGTGTTTTCTTTCCAAACGGCAGAGAAAAGATTCATTTCTGCATCAAAATAAAGCGAAATAAAAGGTGTGTCTAAAACTTTGTTCATTTTGTTTAAGAAAAATTAAAAATTAGAGGGCAACAAAATTACAAAAAATATTTAATTTTTAACACTTTTTTTATAAAAAAAATAAATTTCTTTGCGAAATACGAAATAATAAAAAAAAAACATTATTTTTGCAGCTGATTCTAAAATTTTTGGGGTATGGAGGTGACGCGTATATTTGATATTTTAGATAAAATACGTATAAATTTTCCCAACAAATCAGACGTTTTGGCGGCAAAAGAAAATCAACAGTGGGTGAAATATAGTATTGAACAATATATTTCCAATGCTGATGCGTTTAGTTTCGGTCTGCTGCGAAGAGGTTTTTTGATGGGAGATAAAATTGGTACGGTTTCTAATAATCGTCCCGAGTGGAATTTTGTCGATATGGGAATGTCGCAAATTGGAGTCATTCACGTTCCGATTTATCCAACTATTAGTGATGACGATTTTTTATACATCCTAACACATTCGCAAGTGCGAATGCTTATTGTTGCGAGTACTTCATTATATAGTCGTTTGCTTCCGTTGCTTTCGAAATTGCCGCAAAAATGCGAAATTTTTACTTTTGACAAAATTTCGAATGCGAATCATTGGACAGAAATTATCAAAACAGACGACCATGCCGATGAAATCTCGCTTCGCAAAGAAATTGAACACAGAAAATCGTTGATTAAACCCAACGATATGACGACTTTAATTTACACCTCTGGAACAACGGGCTTGTCGAAAGGTGTAATGCTTTCTCACGAAAATTTTTTGTATCAAAGCAGACAATTCGCAAAATTTATTCAAGTTGACCACCGACATAAAGCATTGAGTTTTCTGCCGCTTTGTCACGTTTTAGAGAGAATTTGTTGCTATTCGTTTCAATATCTCGGAATTTCGATTTATTATGCCGAAAATACTGCTCAGCTGGCTGAAAATATGAAAGAAATTGGTCCACACGTAATAGTGACCGTTCCGCGTTTGTTGGAAAAAGTATACGACAAAATTATCGCAAAAGGCAGCGATTTGCCCAAAATCTCGCGAACAATTTTTAATTGGGCAGTCAAACTCGGTTTAGATTTCGATTTAGAAGGAACAAGTTTTTGGTATAAAGTGAAATTATTTTTCGCAGATTTATTAATTTATCGAAAATGGCGAGCCGCTTTGGGCGGAAATTTAATGTTAGTGATTTGCGGAGGTGCTGCTTTGCAACCTCGCTTGGCGAAAAGTTTTTGGGCAGCAAAAATTCCCGTTCAAGAAGGCTACGGACTAACAGAAACTGCACCAGTCATTACGTTTAATCATTTGCGAAAACCCGACATTCGACTCGGAACAGTTGGTCCACTTTTGGGCGAGGAACAGAAATTGAAAATCGCAGAAGACGGAGAAATACTCTTCAAAGGACCAAATTTAATGCTTGGTTATTACAATGACGAGGAACGCACCAACGAGGCAATCGACAAAGACGGATTTTTTCACACAGGAGACATCGGTGTTTTCGAAGAAAATAAATTTCTGAGAATCACAGACAGAAAAAAAGAGATTTTTAAACTCTCGACAGGAAAATATATTGCTCCGCAACCCATCGAAAATGTGTTTAAAGAATCTTCCTTCATCGAACAAATGATGGTTATTGGAGAAAATGAAAAATTTGCGGCGGCGTTAATATCGCCTGCTTTTGAATATTTGCACGATTGGTGTCATCAAAAGAAAATCCGTTTTCGAGAAAATGAGGATTTAGTTGAAATTCCTGAAGTTCTTGAGAAATACAGACAAGAAATAAAACGTTTTAACCAAAGAATCGGAAAATCTGAACAAATTATTACTTTTCGACTTGTTTGCGAACAATGGACTCCCGACTCAGGCGAACTTTCTCCAACTTTAAAACTAAAACGAAAATATATTTCACAGAAATATCAACATCTCATTGATGAAATTTACAAAAATTCAAAAGATGACGATTAAAAAAAGATATTTTTTACAAAAAAATTCTCAAAAAAATTTGTAACTTTTTAACCGAGATTTTCGTCCTATAAAAAGAATTTTATGAATCTTGCCGAATATAACAAGTCTGTTGATGATTTCTCTGATGGTTTATTTCGTTTTTTGTTAAAAAATTGTAAAGATAAGGAAAAATCTCGCGATCTCGTGCAAGATACTTTTGAAAAATTATGGCTGAATCATAAAAATGTCGAATTTGAAAAGGTAAAATCGTATTTATTTACGGTTGCGTATCACACGTTGGTCGATTTGGTGCGAAGAGAAAAAAAATTCACCGATTTTTCGAATGTGGATGCGAAAAATTATTCTCACAACGAGCAATATTCCGATATGCAGCAAATTTTACATCAAGCAATTGATTTGTTACCTGCTGACCAAAAATCTGTGGTTTTGCTGCGAGATTACGAGGGTTATTCCTACGAGGAAATTGCGGAAATTACGGGTTTAAGCGAGTCGCAAGTGAAAGTTTATATTTTTAGAGCAAGAACATTTCTGAAAAATTACATTGGAAAAGTTGAAACTCTTGTTTAAAAACTCAAAAAAATGATTTCATTGGACAAAAATAATTATGAATCGTATCTTTTAGATTATTTCGAAGGTACATTATCTGCGGAGGATTCTGCGGAAGTGGAGAAGTTTTTGTCTGAAAATCCTGAAATTACTGCGGAAGTTTCTGATTTTGAGATAATTCCTTTGATTTCTGATGAGTCAGAAGTTTTTGAAAATAAAGAATCGTTGAAAAAAAACGAAGTTACCCCGATTTTTTTCATTGAAAAAAGCGAAAAGAAAAAAATAATTTCCTTTTCAAAATATCTTTTGCCGTCAATAATTTCCATCGCAGCGATGTTTTTGATAGTTTTTACATTATTTTTTTCGAAAAAAACTGATTTAAACATTGCTCAAAATGTTTATTCGTTGCAAAATAACAAAATTTTTATTCCTGTCGTTGAGAAAAAAATTGAGAAAGTGCAAAATCATTTTCAAAAAATTTCTGTTGAAAAGTTAAAAAATGTTTCTCACGAAAATTCAGTTGCAGAAAAAACACAAAATCAGACAAAAAACACAGAAATTCCTGTTGTTGCAGAGAGAAAAGTTGAGAAAATAGAATTTCTTGCTTCTATTTCGGCAGTTTCGCTTGAGAATTCTTTGATTTTTGAGGAGATAAATTTCAAAAAATCAGAAACAAAAAACGAGAGACAAAATTATCAAGATGCGATGACTATTCCTGAATTTTTGGTTCATAAAATTTCCGAGTTAAAACCTTCGAATGCGTGGAGTTTTACAAAAAGTTGTGTGAAAAAAATTGCAGATTTAACTAAATCGTCATTACATTTTGATTACAGAGAAGATAAAAATGGGAAAGTGAATAGTTATACTTTCTCGTCTCCGTTTTTTGGGGTTGAAAAATCGAAAAATTAACAAATTTTAAATAAAATGTTAAAAAACTTAACACTAAACAATTTCCGCCCAATAAAAAATTTAGAATTTGACTTTGCTCCTTTGACAATTATTTACGGGAAAAATGGGGCAGGAAAGTCATCTTTGATGTACGCACCGCTTTTGTTGAAAAATATTTTGTTGAATCCGAGTCAGTCGTTTCAAAATATTTTCAATTTGCCCGCCATTAATTTGGGTTTTTTCGAGCAAGTTGTGCATCAACATAAAAAAGAAAATTCTATTGAGATAAAATTAGAAATTTCTTTCTCTAAAGAAAATTCTGCTACGTATGGAATTTCTTTGCATCCGCAAAATTCATATTTCGAATTTGAAAAAAATGAACTAAAAAGTAAAGTTAGAATTACTTTTCCTTATCAATTAAATTTGCATCAAACTCTTCCATTTGAAAATCAAAATATTTCTTGGAATGGCATAGATGCGAATTTGCCGCAGTCTGCTTCCGAATCTGTGCTTGAGTTTGTTAAAGATGTAAACGAAACGGTTAATTTTGTACGCAAAATCGATATTGTTCCGTTAAATCGTGGTTTTTTTAAACCTTTGTACTCGCAAGTTAGCGTTACGCCGAATTTATTGAGCGAAGATGAAGTTGCGTCAAGTTTAATGATGGAATATGGTTATAATCAAGGCTTTTTGAGTTATTTTTGTGAAAAAATTTTCAATAAATCGTTAAAAACTTTTACGCCGCTGAGTTCAACTTCGTTTTATTTGCGAACATTGGACAAAAACAAAGGTGGACTCGAAACGGATTTGATTCATGAAGGTTTTGGGTTAAATCAAGTGGTTTTTATGTTGGCAAAAATTTTAAATTCCAACAATAAATTTATTTTTATAGAAGAACCAGAAATACATTTGCATCCTTCGGCACAAAATAAATTAATTGACTCGTTTATTGAAATTGTAAAAGATGGCGGCAAGCAAATTTGCATTTCCACGCACAGCGAAGTGATGGTTTCTGCTTTATTGACGCAAGTTTCTGAAGGCAAAATTTCCCCGAATGACGTTAAATGTTATTTTGTTGAAAATCAACGAGAAACAAAGTTTTCTGAACAAAAAATTAACGAAAACGGAACTATTGAAGGAGGTTTAACTTCGTTTATGGAAACCGAATTGGAAAATTTGAAAGCATATTTCAAAATAAAGTAGATGGAAAATAAGGAAATTTTTACCATTGATGAATGGATTTTTCATTATTCGCAAGATGATGAAAAGTTTAAGTTGTTGTTTAAATTTTTATTTTGTTTATTTGAGAAATGCGATAAATTTGCGTTTAAAACGGGAACAAATTTGGCACATAAAATTTTTGAAATTGAAAAATTGTCTGTGAATTGTAAACCTGAAAAGAAAAAAATGATTAAATTTTTATTTCAAAATATTTTTACAAACTCTCTAAAACGCATTGATTTTGAGCAAACAAAGTCTATTCCTGAAAAATTTAAACCAAATTTACACTCAAAAGACCATTATTTACTCGAAATTGCACTTTCAACAGAGACAAAAACATTGATAACCACAGACGAAAGACTGAAAAATCAATTAGAAAAAGTTGAATCAGAATTGGGAATAAAATGTTTTCTCGCAGAAGAATTTATGAAAAATTATATTGAACAATTTTCTAAATGATTTCTCTCAAACTCACCGAAGACGGCTCGCACACCTTATTTTCTGAACAATTTGCCGAACAATATCACTCATCTTTTGGGGCAATTGCCGAATCGAAATACGTTTACATCGAAACAGGACTAAAATCCTGTAACTCTAATATTATCAACGTTTTAGAAATGGGATTCGGAACAGGTTTAAACGCATTTTTAACATTTCTTTACGCTGCTGAATCACAAAAAACAATTAATTATTTTTCTGTCGAAAAATTTCCTGTCGAAATTTCTGTGATAGAAAAGTTAAATTTTTGCGAATTTTTAGAAAATAAACATATTTTTTTAGAATTACATCGTTGCAAATGGAACGAAAAAGTTGTTTTGTCAAAAAATTTTTCGTTGACAAAAATTTTAGGTGATATTTGCGATATTTCGCTTCCACAAAATATTGATGTAGTTTTTTTCGATGCCTTCTCGCCCGACAAGCAGCCTTCGTTATGGAATGAAAAAATTTTTCAAAAAATTTATAACTCTATGAATATCAACGGAATATTGACAACTTATTCCTCGAAAGGAATTGTTAAACAGGCACTTCGCAATGTTGGTTTTGAGGTAAAAAGAATCAAAGGAATCGGAAATAAACGGCACGTTCTCAAAGTTTTGAAAAATTTTTGTTAAAAATTTTTTCGAATGAGAAATATTTCGTATTTTGCGGCAAAATTTTTATAAAAAATTCTATGAATTATCAAGATTTTGAGGTAAAACGTTTGGGAAAATGTACGGTACGTTCACCTTTGAATGCTCCTTTGCGAGGCGAGGAGGAATTTTCTTTCGATTATTACATCAATGACGAGGAACGAGTTTTGTACGACTGCACTCTAAGTCATTTCTTAGAGGCAAAAAACGGAAATCATATTCCAATTTCGTTTGAAAAAGCAGGACCTAAGGAATTTTTGTTTTTCGAACCCGCAAAGACAAAAGTCGGAATTGTTACCTGCGGCGGACTTTGCCCAGGACTCAATAATGTCATTCGAAGTTTAGTAATGCAACTTTTCCACCGATATAAAGTTACGCGAATTGTTGGTTTTCGTTACGGTTACGAAGGATTTATTTCTCGCTATAATCATTCGGTTGTCGAACTTGACCCGCAAGTTGTCGCACAAATTCAACTGCAAGGCGGTTCAATACTTGGTTCTTCTCGCGGAGACCAAGATGTTTCAGAAATTGTTGATACTCTCGAAAAGTTGAACATCAACATTTTATTCTGTGTCGGCGGAGACGGAACTTTGAAAGGCGCTCAGTCAATAACGGAGGAAATTCTCAAACGCGGTTTAAAAATTGCTGTCGGCGGAATTCCAAAAACTATCGACAACGACATAAATTTTATTGAACAATCCTTCGGTTTCGAAACTGCGTTTTCCATAGCGAATCAAATTATTCGAGACGCACACAACGAGGCAAAAGGTGCATACAACGGTATTGCGTTGATAAAATTGATGGGACGCGATTCAGGATTTATCTCGGCTCACGCAGCTCTTTCGAACCAAGAAGTCAATTTTGTCTTGATTCCTGAAATGGATTTCGATTTATATGGACCGCGAGGCTTTCTCAAGGCGTTAAAAAATCGTTTAGAAATGCGACATCATGCGTTAATTGTGGTTGCCGAAGGTGCGGGGCAACATTTGTTTGCCGACCAAGCTGTGGAAAAAGATGCGTCAGGAAATGTTAAACACAAAGATATCGGGCTACTTCTGAGAGAAAAAATTTCTGAAGAGTTTGATTATAAAAAGTTTACGTACAATATCAAGTACATCGACCCAAGTTACATCATTCGCAGCGCACCTGCCAACGCAAATGATAGTAAATTTTGCAGTTTGTTGTCGCAAAACGCAGTTCATGCGGCAATGGCAGGCAGAACAGGTTTTGTGGTCGGAAATTGGAACAACCAATATACCTTGTTGCCAATTTCGATGGCAATTAAAGAACGAAAAAAAATTAATCTGGACAGCGAATTGTGGTGGAATGTTCTCGAAACAACAGGACAACCCGTCAGAATGAAAAATTTATAAACTTTTTTATCCATATCATTTTTTAAACGATGATATGGATAAACTTTTTTTACTTTTTTATAAAATTATCGAAATAATTTTTATCTTTGCACCGAAAATTAAATTAATTTTATTTTTTATGACAGAAAAATTACAAAGAGAATTCGACAACATTTTGCAAATCGAAAGCGAAGCAAAACTTATGACTGAATTGCCAAAATTTTTGGAGAAACATCCTGAATTTAAAAAATATCTAGAATTATGGGTTAAAGCATTTCAAGCTTCGCAAAATTTTAATTTTATTGAGGCTAAAAATTATTATGAACAGTTATTAAAAGATTTGCCCAATTTATCAA
>DYQK01000147.1 GCA_020719385.1 Rikenella microfusus
GAGATTTTTCAGAAAGATGCTGAACTTGAGAAAAGCAAAGAAGAGATTACTCAAAATAAAGCTGAACTTGAGAAAAGCAAAGAAGAGATTACTCAAAATAAAGCTGAACTTGAGAAAAAAACGCAACAACTTTTAGATTTGGCAAAAATGCTGAAATCTTATAATGTTTCTGTCGAGACAATTATCGAAAAAACAGGTTTAACAAAATCAGAAATCGAAAATTTGTAAACAAAATTAACATTTTTTGATATTTTCATCACAATGAAACGAATATTTTTTATTCTTTTTTGTCTTTTTATGAGTCTTGTTGGTTTTTCGCAAGATTCAAAAACCGTAGAAGTCAAAGGCGTTGGCAGCAGTCGAGATGAGGCACTCAATAACGCCATCCGCACCGCTGCCGAGCAAGTAGGAATCGAGGTAACATCCGAAAGTCAGATGGAAAACGGTGCATTAATCCGAGATGTCATCTCAATAAAATCTCAAGGAATTGTTCAAAGTTACGATGTTCTCGACGAAACACCGTCAAACAGAAGTTATGAAATCAAGATTCGGGCTATTGTTAGCAAATCTGCGTTCAAGCAAAAAACCGATTCTCTCGCGAAAATGTTGAATAAACCGAAATTTATTGTGTTTTATTCTCCAAAACAGATGAAAAGTGAAATGAATCAGACAGAGTTAGATGCAACAGAGTTTGCGTATGAGCGTGTAAATGAATTCTTAACAAAGAAAAATTACTCTTTTGCGTCTCCTGAATCAAAAATTTTTCAACATTTAGATACTTTATTGCCGTTTGAGGAAAACGAGAAGATTTTTAAAATGGCTTATTTTTACGATTCTGAATTTGTTATTCAAATCAAAAAAAATGAGAATACAAGTTGAGAAAAAAGCAGGAAATATGTGGGTTGCAAACGCAAGTATTGAGATAAAAGCGTGGGATGCTTGTAATCAGGAAGGTCTTGGAACAACGGTTATCACAAACGACGAACCTGGTGTTAATCCGAATCAACAAGTTGCTATCGAAACGGCAATAAAATCGGTTATCAACGATAAATTTGAGAAAGTAATGTTTAATTTTTATAAATACATTACAGGTTGGTTGAAAAATGGAGTAACTTATCAAGTGTATTTTCATAAAATATTGCAATATGTTGAATATAATGCACTTATGGAAAATTTAAAATCAGATTCTGATTTTGGGAAGGAAATGAAAATGATTACTGAAAGTGATTTTATGAAACTTGAATGTAATTATTTTTCAAAACCTAATGAATTTTTAACAAAATTAATGAAAAATATCACGGCAATAAAAAGTTTAGAAAAATATAAACTTGAACCAAAAATAATTTTTGGGCGGCAAATTCACTTGATTCCAAGTTCAATTTTGGAAGAAAAAACAAATTTTTTTAAAAATATAAACAAATATTAATTTTTTTTGATATGAACAGATTTTTAGTTTTTTCAATTTTAATTTTCTTCGGAGTAATTACAAATTCACAAGAATGTGGAAAAACTTTATCAGATACTGGTAAAGGAATTATTTCTGAAGGCAATCTTTCTGCGAGTTTCGACAAGTCGGTAGTTTACAAAACAGCCATTTTGCCTGTAACGTTCAAAGTTTCTGAAAGCAACGAGTCTGTCCGTTTTACGGCGGCAAGCAATATTCGCAGAAATATTCTTGGTATTTCGCAATTTAATCTCATCGGTGAGAAAACGGTGAAGGAAGCGTGGAATACCGTTCCTGATGGTGACGAAACTGCGTTGGTTCAATATCTCGCTGCGGACGCTGTCGTTACGTGCTTGATTTCTCAAGAGTCTGAAGGAATGCCTTATCGCGCAGATGTTGAGATTCGTACTGCTTCGGGAGATGTGATTTATTCAGGAAGAGGACGTGGAAAGACGTTTATCAGTCTTGAGGCAGATTCAGAAATTGCTATTCAACTTGCAATTAAACCTTTGCGAGAAAAATTAGGTTTAAAATAAAAAATTTTTAACGTTATGAAAAAAAGCGTTGTTTTTTTGTTGATTTTTTTAGGAACTTTGACTCAAAATTTCGCTCAAATAGAGGAAATTATCAAAGTGGCAAAGGGGATGGTTTCTGAGGGAAACATTACTGCGAATTTTGATAAATCTGTTGTTTACAAAACCGCTGTTTTGCCTGTCGTTTTCAAGGTTTCTGAAAGCAACGAGTCGATGCGAGTTACTGCGATAAGCAATATTCGGAGAAATATTCTTGGTGTGCCGCAGTTTAATCTTGTCGGCGAAAGATTGGTGAAAGAGGCAATAAATACCGTTCCTGAGGATGATGAAAATGCCCTGATGCAATATCTCGGTGCAGATGCTGTTGTTACTTGCGTTATTTCTCAAGAAGCAGAAGGAAAACCGCTTCGTGCAGATGTTGAGATTCGTACCGCTTCGGGTGATGTACTTTATTCGGGAAGAGGACGAGGAAAAACATTTGTCAGTCTCGAAGGCGATTCGGAAATTGCTATAAAACTTGCTCTTCAACCACTTCGTATTGCGTTGAGTAAATAAATCTTTTATCAGTTCGCAAAAACGTAGGGACAATTTATAAATTGCTCCTGCGTTTTTTCATTTTTTTCTTCCTAAAAGTTATTTTTACCTTTAAGAATGTTAAAAATTTTATAATTTTGTCTCGTTAAATGTTTAAAAAATGAAAAAACAACTTTTTTACGGCGATACGCAAATCGCAAAAAAATTCTATGAAAGAAATTTTTGAATAAACGTTAAAAAATATTTTTATGAACGAAAAAATGTTTTCTGTTGCAGGCAATATCGTTGATATTGAACGCAAAGAAATTTTCAAAGGTGAGATTTTTGTGAATCAAGGGCAAATTATTGAGATTCGCAAAATCGAAAATGTGCCTGAGCAATTTATTATTCCTGGATTTATTGATTCTCACGTACATATTGAAAGTTCAATGTTGTCTCCGTCTCGGTTTGCGGAAATTGCGGTGAAACACGGCACTATCGGTGTTGTTGCCGACCCTCACGAGATAACAAATGTTTTAGGGAAAAAAGGTATTGAGTGGATGATAGAAAATAGCAAACAAGTACCTTTTTACTTTTATTTTGGTGTTCCGTCTTGTGTTCCTGCCACAGATTTCGAAACCTCAGGGGCAACACTCAATTCTGCAGATGTAAAAGAGTTACTTTCGAGAAATGACACTTTTTTTCTTGCCGAAATGATGAATTATCCTGGTGTGATTTTCAATAACGAAGAAGTTTTGGCAAAAATTCAAGCCGCAAAAGAGGCAAATAAAGTTATTGATGGACACGCACCTTTCGTTTCGGGTGAGGATTTGAAAAAATATGTTGCAGCAGGAATTTCTACCGACCACGAATGCACTAATTTAGAAGAAGCACTCGAAAAAATTTCTCTCGGAATGAAAATTTTGATTCGCGAGGGAAGTGCCGCAAAAAATTTCGACAATTTATTTTCACTCATCGAAATGTTTCCTGACAAAATTATGTTTTGCACTGACGATTGTCATCCTGACGATTTGGTGAAAAAACATATCAATAATTTTGTGATTCGGGCTGTTGAAAAAGGTGCAAATTTGTTTAATGTGTTGAAAATTGTTTCGAAAAATCCTATTGAACATTACAAATTGAATGTTGGTTGGGTGCAGGAGAAACAATTTGCCGATTTTATTGTTGTTGATAACTTGTTGAATTTCAATGTTTTAGAAACTTATGTCAAGGGTGAAAAAGTTTACGCGAACAAAAAAGTTTTATTTCCTGAAATTTTTACTTCGAAATTAAATTATTTTGAACGAACTTTTTTGTCTCAAGAAAATATTTCAGTCAAAGATGAGGGGCGAAATATCAAAGTCATCGAAGTTATTGAAAATGAATTAATTACGAGAAAATTAATTCTCACGTCCAAAGTTGAAAATGGTTTTTTAGTTTCAGATGTCGAGAGAGATATTTTGAAAATTGTTGTCGCAAATCGCTATGATAATTTTAGCAAGGTTTCTGTCGGTTTTGTGAGAAATTTTAACCTCAAAAATGGTGCAATTGCAAGCAGCATCGCACATGACAGCCACAATTTGATTGCTCTTGGCACTTCCGATTCGTTGATTTTGAAAGCAATAAACAAAGTTATTGAACACAAAGGCGGAATTGTCGCTTGCGATGAGGACGAAATAATCATTTTGCCGTTAAATATTGCGGGTTTAATGACTGATTCTGATGGTTATTCCACCGCTTCGTTGTACGAGAATTTGAATAAAAAAGTTCAAAATTTCGGTTCTACGTTAAAAGCACCTTTTATGACTTTGTCATTTATCGCTTTGTTGGTTATTCCTGAATTGAAAATCGGGGACAAAGGACTCTTTGATGTAACAAATTTTCAGTTAACTTCACTTTTTGAGTGAAAAATAAAAAATAATTTATATTTTTGCGCTCAAATTAAAAAATAATTTTGTTATGAGTAAAAAAATAATCTTTTTGGTGATGTTTTTTTGTGGAATAATGTTTACTTCGGAGGCACAAAATTACAAAACAGGTCTTGGTGCAAGATTGGGTTCTTATGATGGTTTTGCAGGGTTGACGGTTAAACATTTTATCGGGCAAGACAGGGCATTGGAAGGAATCGTTTATTTTCCTTGGCATGGCTTTGTTATCACGGGTTTATACGAGTTTCAAAAACCTTTTCCTTCGGCTCCAGGGCTCGACTGGCTCATCGGCGGCGGACTTCACATCGGCGTTTGGGATAATTATTACTATTACAACAACAAGAAAAATCATCCTGATGAGGAAAAAGTGACGATTTTTGGGGCAGATTTTATTCTTGGACTTGAATATACGTTTCGCGAAGTGCCATTTTGTCTTGGTTTAGATTGGAAACCTGTGATAAATTTTAATCACGACGACCATTTTTGGGGAAATCACGTAGCACTTTCGATTCGCTATACATTTAAGTAAAAAAAGAAATTCCGTTATTTTTCGATAACGGAATTTTTTATAAAAAATCAATAATATTTCATTGACTTTTCAACAATTTTCACTTCAGAATCAGTTAAATCGTAAAGTTTGTAAACAAGTTTGTCAATTTGAGACTCAAGTTCGTCTGTATTTTTGCCTTTTTGCTTTCTTTTCGCAATTTCTTTAACAATTTTCTCAATTTCTTGTTCCTGTTTTTCAGAAATTTGCAGAATCGGAATGTCAACCATATAATATTTTGAGTACTGAATTCCTTGATTACCGAGTAATCTTGCAACTCCGTTCAAGTACCACGTCATTAATTTTGACGACAAAACTGCACTGAAATAATGCAAATGTTCACCGACAATCATAAAACAAGTTTTGTCCAAAAACATTCCGCTTGTGTCAACGAAAAATTCACCTCGATTTCCCGTAGTTTCGGGATAAATCAATTTTTCTTTCTCAAATTTTTTGAAAAATGAACAACTTTGCAAATTTGTCCAATGAACACCTTGATTTTTACGAATTTTTAACTGATTTTCAAATTTTTTTAAATATTCGAAAACCGTAGGAAAATCTTTTTCGACATTTATCGGAGGAATATTTTCTTTTTTGATTCCGTTGTGCGTGAAAATCAGGTACAAATTTGCAAAATCATATCGAAATCGGTCTAAATCTCGCCCTCGCAAAATGGGTTTAATAATTTTTTTATTATTTTTATCTTTTGCGATTAACTCGTTTTTTGTACTCTCGTCAATGAAAAATGCCTCGTTAAAACCTGTAATTATTCCGCGAAAAATCTCAATATTCCAATTTTTCAATGGAATGCCTGAATTTTTTATTTTATTCCGCAAATTTTTCTGCACATTATTTTCAAAAGACCATTTTTCTGTTGAAAAATCTGTTATCAAAAAACTTTTCTCTGCAAAATATTGACGCAAAAAATAATCCTCTTCAAATTCTTTTTTGTCAAAATCGTTTTTTAACAAACAAGCCGCAAGTTGAAATTTACATTTCTCTTTTGTAAAAATCAAAATTGTTGTATCAACGGTTGCTTTTGGAAAAACCTGAAAACCGCCTAAGTTAAAAATCAAAATTGGATTCACATTTTCAATAAAAAATTTACGCAAAAGCGTTCCATATTGAGTCTGTTGCCATTGACTCGAAGTGATAAACCCTAAAATTCCATTTTCTTTCAAAATTCTTGAACCCAATTCATAAAACAAACAATAAACGTCAGACGTTTTTGAGTAAGTTTTATACTCAAGTTGTTTAAAATATTCGTAAAAATATGATTTTAACTTTGTCACAGAGAAATACGGCGGATTTCCGACAACTGCATCAAAACCTTCGAAAATATTTTCTGAATTGCAAAGTTGCGAAAATTCTGTTTCCCAATTAAACGCTTTTGCCGCATTGAAAAATCTCTCATCTTTTTCAAATTTCGCAATGAAATTTTCCATCTCGGAGAGAGTCTTCTCCATCTCCGAGACAGAAACTTCCTGCTCTTCAGCAAATAAATCAAATTGAGTCATCATCATCGTCTTCTTTTTTTTCTTCTTCTAATTGCAAGCGAAATTTTAGTTCGTAATTTTTTATAAACTCAATTTCTGCTTCAGAAAAACCATAACAAACACCAATAACATCATCAATTTTGTCAATTAATAATTTTGACAACACAATTTTATACTCTTTAAACGAAGTTATGTGTGCATATTTTTTCGTTTGATGAGTAATTGCATTTTTTTCGATGTCAATTAAATATTCTTGATAAATTTTTTCAAGATTCGAAATGATTTTTGACGTCAACTTATTTTTTGGAATCGGAAAATTCAGTAAATCTGACAATTTTATACTCAAATTATCTGAAAAAACTTGATAATACCAAAAAAACAAATTGCTACTCAATATTGCTCCGATAGAATTTGCAATATTTTCATTGAAAATCAAAAATTTTTCAGTACTCGAACCTGTCGAATAATTAGTTATCACCTTAAAATACCTTCCGCCTGCGGCTCGGTAATAAATATTCGCACCTTTTGAAGTAACCAAATCAGAAATCTTTGTCTCTGTCGCAAGCAATTTTTCTAAAATACTCACTTCAATGGGCAAACTTATCTTGGGAATTCGAGTGCGTTGTTTATATTTTATCACATCAACAAACTCAAGACGCCGCAATAATTTATTAAAATTAACTCCTTTACTTTTGCGATACATTTTTGTTGAATAAATATGTTCGCATTTTGTGAAAGTTTTTTTCACTTCAACCATCGAAGTATTGACAACCGCTTTGTCAAAAATCGGCAAAGGACGAACTGCGTAGGACGAAACTTTTATATATTCGCAATTATTTTCGAGCAAATTGTGAAGTGCCGCCATCGAATCGCTGCAAGTAAACGAAATCGGAACAATAAAATGAACAAAACCATCTTTTTTCACTAAATTAAAACCTCTTTCAATGAACAATGCAAAAGTGTTGGTCGAACCTTTTTGAACTTTGGGAATAGTTTCGGTGCTTTTGTAATGAAGTTTCAAATAATCGAGAGTGAAAGATTTTAACTTTACTCCGTACGGCGGATTTCCGACAACTGCATCAAAACCTTCGAAAATATTTTCTGAATTGCAAAGTTGCGAAAATTCTGTTTCCCAATTAAACGCTTTTGCCGCATTGAAAAATCTCTCATCTTTTTCAAATTTCGCAATGAAATTTTCCATCTCGGAGAGAGTCTTCTCCATCTCCGAGACAGAAACTTCCTGCTCTTCAGCAAATAAATCAAATTGAGTCATTTTTCTTTTCGACAATTTTAACTTTTTTCTCCATAGACTTTTCAACAATTTTCACTTCAGAATCAGTTAAATCGTAAAGTTTGTAAACAA
>DYQK01000148.1 GCA_020719385.1 Rikenella microfusus
ACATTCGAAGTTTCGACAGATTTTTCAATAACTTCGCTATTTTCAACGACTTCTGCATCAACAATTTCTTTTGACTCAAAAGTTTGAGACGTTTTTTGCGAATCAACCGTTAAAGAAACTTCAGAATTATCAACAACTCTAAAAATTTCTTTGTTATCAATAACAAACGAAAATTCTCTATTATTGACGACTTTGTAATATTCCTGATTTTGCGGAATCTCTTGATTTTCAATGACTTTCGCAACTTCCATTTTTTCCTCTACTTTTTTGTTCTCAATAATTTCCTCTTTTTGCGGCAAATCAGGAATATCGAGAAGTAACGGAATATCGTGTTGCTCGTCCTCAACTTCGACAACAATTGGTTTTTCAATTGTTTTTGAAGCAAATTTTTCACTATTTTCCCCCGAAAAATGCAAAAGTTGATGTAACTTTCGTTTGTCAGGAATAAATATCGAATTAAAAGTCAACTGCAAATGAATTTCTTGCTTGAGATTTTTTAAATTTTTGATATATAACAAATGTGCAGTGTGAAAATAGGGAAATTTTCGAATCAAATCTTTTAATTCGGGCAATGAAGTTTGGTCTAAAACTTCAGGATTTTCGATATAAGTTAATAATTGTAAAATAGTCATAATCTACCAGTTAACAACAGATTTATTAAAAATATCATCGACTAACATTTCAACAATTTCATCAATAAGTGTACCTTCGACGGTGGTAAGATTTTTATTACTCGCATAATCTGCGTACCGCGAAAATGTGGTTTCAAAATTTTGTTTCGGTTCAATGTTGTTCACAAATTTGACTTTAATTGTAATTGTTAGTCGGTTTGTGGCAGCGGTTTCGTTTGCCAAAATAGCATTCGGTGCTGTTTGATAATCAATAATTGCTCCTTCGAGATGCAAATCTCCGTTTCGATTCACTAAATTTAACGAAGTTTGATTCGCAAATTTATCTTTTAATTTTTCCGTCAACTTTTGACTCAGAGACGCTTGCACAAGAGCCGCATAATTGGGAAAGTACGCAATATCAATGGTCTTCGCATTCGGCGGAATCGAGGCACCTGTAAAACTATACACGCCACATGAGGCTGCAAAGATGAGAATAAAAATCGAAATTGCAAACAATAAATTAAATTTTTTCATAAAATTTTTATTTTACCTCAATTTTTTCACAAAAATTCGATTCCAAGCATTGTTATGTCATCGAAAATCGCAGAATTATTTTTATTGATGTTCATTTTTTCGATTAACTCTGCAACCGTCTCTTTAATTGAGCAAGAAGTAGAGATACATTCAATAATTTTCTCCACTCCCGAATCAATTTCGTTTTCAAATTCCAATTCAGCAATGCCGTCAGTGAAACATAACAACTTCGAAGTGTTTGTTATTGAGATTTTTCCCTCGCGAACCACAGGAATCTCGTCCAACATTCCCATTCCGACACAGCCATCCTTGAGATAAAACAAATTCTTCTCGACAGAATTGTACAGCAACATCGGCAAATGTCCTGCATTCACATAAATTAACTCTTTTGTTTGCAGAAAATATTTTCCAACAAACAGAGTAATAAACTTTTCGCCTTGTGCGGCATCATTTACTCTGTCATTTAATTTCGAAACTAAGAGCGAAAGAGAAATATCTGATGTAAAAAGTGCTTTCATATTTGCCTGAAAATTCGACATCAGCAACGCCGCAGAAATTCCTTTGCCCGAAACATCAGCAATACAAAATCCGAGAGTATTTTCATCCAACATTTTAACATCAAAATAATCGCCGCTGACTTCATAATGCGGCAAATAAAACGATTCGATAGAGAAATATTTGCTTTTTGGGAAACGTTCGGGGTTAGGAATCAACATTTCCTGCATACGCGAGGCAAGTTCTAACTCTTTTTTCAAGCGTTCCTGTTCAACATTCTCTTTAAAAAGTCGTTTATTTTCAATAGCAACAACAATAATATTGGTAAAAGTTTGAATAAAATGTAAATGTCGAAGTGTCGGAGCAATACCTTCGCTTTCCTCATCAATGTCGCCGATAAGTACGTATGCGAGCGGATTTATGTTGTGAAAAACAGGAATCACAACGTCATAACTCTTCAAATTTGGATTTTCTGAATAAGTTACTGTCGAAATTTCCTGAAATTCGGTTAAATCATTGATAGAAACAAGATTTTCCTCCTCGATTTCTGAAACTCCTGCTTTGATAATTAAATTCCAATCATTTTTTTTCTTCAGAAAAACTTGAATTTTGCCGATTTTTAAACGTTCTTGCAAAATTTGTTGATATTTCGAAAGCAAATTATCTGTAGACATATTTTCGTTAATCGCCAATGTTATGTCTAACAAAGTGTCAAGTTTAAAGTTACAAAAATTCAATCTTTCGATACTCGATCTTTGAGAAATACGGATTTTTTCGTTTAAATGAGCCATATAATTAAGAAAAAATTTTTACAAAAATACTCAAAAAATTCAGAAAAACAAAATTTTTGCAAAAATATTATTTTTTTGTGAACATTAATAAAAGAAAATTTGATAAATTTGCGAGAAATGTTTTATCTTTGCCTCAAAATTTAGAGAAAAAATTTTGGAAACGAGAAATAAACATTTTTTCGAGCAAGACAAAGAATTTGAAAACAAACTTCGCCCCTTGTCCTTCGCCGATTTCAAAGGGCAAAACTCAGTTATTGAAAATTTATCTGTCTTTGTCAAAGCCTCACAAATGCGAGACGAAGCGTTAGACCACGTACTTTTGTATGGACCGCCCGGACTCGGAAAAACCACGTTAGCATATATTATTGCCAACGAATTAGGTGTTTCAATGAAAACCTCATCGGGACCTGTTTTGGAAAAACCAGGCGATTTGGCAGGACTTTTAACCAACTTAGACGAAAAAGATGTACTTTTCATTGACGAAATTCACCGTTTAAGTTCGGTTGTTGAGGAATATCTCTACTCAGCAATGGAAGATTATCGCATCGACATAATGATAGACAAAGGACCAAATGCCCGTTCTTTGCAGTTAAAATTAAATTCCTTCACGCTCATCGGGGCAACAACAAGAGTCGGACTCTTGACAAAACCTCTTCGGGCAAGATTCGGAATAACTTGTCTTTTAGAATATTATAATATCGAGATTTTAACAAACATCGTTCAACGTTCCGCAAAAGTGTTAAAAGTTTTCATCGAAGACGAAGCCGCAAGAGAAATCGCAATGCGAAGCCGCGGAACCCCAAGAATCGCTAACGCACTGCTGCGAAGAGTTCGAGACTTCGCTCAAGTAAAAGGAAACGGCAAAATTGACAAAGAAATATCAGAATATTCGCTCAACGCACTTCAAATTGACAAAAAAGGACTTGACGAGATGGATAATAAAATTTTATCAACAATTATTGATAAATTTCGCGGCGGTCCCGTTGGACTCAACACTCTTGCTACGTCTGTCGGCGAGGAATCAGGAACAATTGAGGAAGTTTACGAACCGTATTTGATTATGCAGGGTTTAATAAAACGCACTCCGCGCGGACGCGAGGCAACAGAAAATGCGTATCTTCACTTGGGAAAAAAATTTTCGAAGCGAAACTAAAATATGAAACATTGATACTTTTTTCTAAATTTATTTTTTCAATGAATCGATTTTTTTGGGTGATTTTTCTTATCGGGAAAATAATTTTATTTTCCTTAAATTCTTTTTCGCAAAAATCTGAAATTGGTTTTTTTGCAGGTATTAGTTATTATCTCGGAGATGTAAATCAATATCAACATTTTTACTCGCCGCAACCTGCGTTTGGGTTTCAATATCGTTACAACATTAACTCTCGATGGAATGTTCGCGGAAGTTTAACTGCAGGAACGCTCGCAGGTGCAGACAAAGATTTCTCAAATATTTTTCAAAAAATGCGAAATCATAGTTTTTCGACCAAACTTTTCGACATTTCTGTCATTTCAGAATTTCATTTTCTTTCATTTTCGACTAACAAAGACCCATATACACCGTTTGCGGCACTTGGACTTGGCGTTGCTGTTGCCCCGACAGAGAAATCTACGGTTCATTTTGTGATTCCTGCGGTGCTGGGAATGAAATTTCGAATGAGTGAAAAATTTTCCTTCGGACTTGAGTGGGGCATTCGAAAAACTTTCACCGATGATATTGACCAATTATTTGAAGAGAAAAACTTTCCAAATCTGCCGCCGCAAAAACAGAAAACTTACGAATTTGATACAGATTGGTACACTATTGCAGGAATTTTTATTTCGTACAAAATTATTAATCAAATTAATTGCAAAGCATACAGAAAATAAAAAATTTTGCCATCTCTCAAAAAGATGGCAAAAAATATTATTTTTTGAAAAATAATATTTATCTTTGTACTTTCAAAATTAATATTATGATAATTGAATTTAGCGTTGAAAATCTGTTGTCTTTCAAAGAGATGCTAACTTTATCGATGGTTGCGTCGAAAAAAGAATCTTTAAATCCTGAAAATACTGTTAAAGTTTCTGAAAAGTTGACGTTATTGAAAAGTAAAGTTCTTTTTGGAGCAAATGCGAGCGGAAAAAGTAATTTATTAAAAGCAATGAGTTTTTTCTCACAAATTGTAAACAATTCTGTAAAGGATCATCTCATTGTTTCGGCAATTTCAAAGCGGCAATTTGCTTTGAGTACGGAATCAGACTCGAAACCAATTTTTTTTCAAATTGTTTTTTGGTATAACGAACAAATTTTTCGTTATGGTTTTGAGATTTTTGAGAGTAAAATTCATTCAGAATGGTTGTATGGAATATTTAACGACAAGGAAGCGTATTTTTTTGTTCGTGAAGGGAAAAATATAACAGTAAATAATAAAAAATTCAAAGGAGTTAAACAATTTATTAATCTTTCGCAAAACGAAAACCCAATTTTTCGAGATAATTCGTTGTTTTTAACTTCTTTGAGTGTGATGGGAAATTCTTTTTCGGAAGAAATTGTAAAAAAATTGAATCTAAATTCTTCATTCACCATTGATGAGGTGGATAAAAATAAAAATCTCTCGCGAGAAATATTAATGGGAAAATCGAACAAAGATGAACTTTTGAACTTTTTAAAAGTTGCTGATTTTGGAATCGGGGAAATTAAGTTTCAAAAAAATGAAAAAGGCGAAATAAACGTTTTTACAAAACGAAAAAAGTTTAATGAAAAAAAGGAAATTGTTGGGGCAGTTGAAAGAGAACTTGAACATTGGGAATCTGGAGGCACGCAAAGGTTTTTTTCGTTGATTCCGTACATTGAAAGTACATTTCAATATGCAGTATTGTTTATTATTGATGAATTTGAGGCAAAACTTCATCCGCTTTTGACAGAAAAAATTATTAATTTGTTTCATTCAGAAGAATCGAATCCTAGACATGCACAATTAATTTTTGCAACACATAATTCAACTTTGTTAAACTCACGTTTATTTCGCAGAGACCAAATTTGTTTTGTCGAGAAAAACAATGAAGGAATTTCAACTTTGAAAACTCTTATTGAGTTTAAAGATACAAAATTTGACAAAGATTTTTCGCAAGATTATTTAGAAGGGAAATTTGGAGCCATTCCATTTTTAAATTTATTTGAAAAACCATTTATTGCGGAGAAATAATGAAAAAATTTGGAAAACCAATTTCAAAAAATCCTTATCTGGAAGAAAAATTCGAGAAATCAAAAACTTTTTTGATAATTTGCGAAGGTAAAAATACGGAATTTGATTATTTTAGTGCGATTCCAGTTTTAACTACAAAAATTATTAAATATTTGAATCGAAATACAATTGTGGAAGAGGCAATTAAACTTTCGAGAATCGAAGAACATAAAAATCGAGAAATATGGTGCGTTTTTGATTATGATTTCGAGATAAATAATGTTTCTCAAGCACTCAAATTTAATTTTGATATTGAGTTTGCAAAGAAAAATAATATCAAAGTTGCTTTCTCAAATGATTGTTTTGAACTTTGGTTCATTTTGCATTATCAAGATTTTGTTAAACAAACTTCAAGAAAAGAATATTTCAAAACGTTGAATCGAATTTGGAATATTAATTATGAAAAAAAGGGGAAAAAGGGGAATTTCACCAAAAATATTGATTCTAAATTGCAAAATTCTCCTTCTGACGAGGGAAAAGCCATTGAACGAGCAAAAAATTTATATAAAAAATTTAAAAATTTAACTTTCGACAAGCAAAATCCTTGTACAATGGTTTTTCAACTTGTCGAAGAGTTAAATAAATATAAAAAAAGTTAAAAATAATTTTCCAACTTGATAAATCAAACATTTTTCAACACATTTTCCCACAATTCTTTTCGAAAATCTTCTCTTTGAAAAGTTAAACATTCGTCTAAGGATGAAATATTTTGTGTTGTAAAAATCATTTCTTCCAAAAATTCAGGTGCTTTTCGCGTTCCTTCGCCCAAGTTCAACAAAACGACATCGTTGTTTTTGATTAAATTCTTTCGCAAACTCTCGAAAAAGCCGCCGACAGCAACAGCCGAAGCAGGACCAATTTTAACCAACGTCTCAAAAGCAACCAAACGGGCTATCGCAACTAATTGATTCTCTTGTACTTCGACAAAATTTCCTTCACTTTCTCTCACCATCGGGGCAAGAATCGGAAACGTTGCTGGAACACCGTTTGCTAATGTTGGAATCGAAGTTTTAGGATTTTCATAAATTGGATAATTCTGTTCCCAATTTTGAGGGAAATTTCTGTCAACCGCATTTTGATACGACTCAACCATCGGCGAACAGCCTGAGGGTTGAACCAAAATTAAACGCGGAAAATGAGAAACTAAACTTTTCACTTCAGAAATGCCTTTTGCAAGGGCTATTGGTCCCGTTCCGCCTGCAACTGCTTGAATATAAACGTCAGGAAATTTCGACAAACAACGCAAAAACTCAAAAACCATCGTTTTTTTCGCTTCGACACGCAAAATATCGGTGTTTCCTGTTGTGATAAGAATATTTTTTCGCTGCGAAAACTCTGCCGCCATCTTTTTTGCAACTGCATAATCGCCGTCAACTCGAAAAACTCGTTGCCCGCAACTGCTAATTTCTGCTTCATTGGCACGCAAAGCGTCATTTGGAATGAAAACATACAACGAAATTCCTGCCAACGCCAAATAATACGCAAACGAATTTGCCGTATTTCCTGTACTTGCCACGACATATTGCGAAATGTGATTTTCTTTTAACACACTTGCCGCCAAAGCCGCAGCGGCATCCTTAAAAGTTCCTGTGCCTGCGTTTAAATCGTTGCGAGAAACTATCACTTCGCAGTTAATATTGAAATATTTTTTTGCAAATTCCTCTAAAAAATTCCATTTTTCGAAAGGAACTATTCCTTCGCCGACAGAAATAATATTTTTTTCGTCTTCAAGCGGCAAAAAATCGAAATAATGAAAAATATTTTTCACATTTTTTGCATCGAAAATCAAATTTTCCAACTTTTCTGTGTCTTGCGAGTAAAAAACTTCGATATGTTTCGCTTCACAAATCGAACATTTCTGTCCTGATGCAAACCATTGAGCAATAGTTTCGATAATTGCCCCGCATTTTTTACATTTTAAAAAGAATTTTCTCATTTTTTCTGAAAAATTTTTTCAAAATTAAATTTTTTTACTCAAAAACAAAAATTATTTCTCAAATTTCTCGAAATTTTCATAAAAAAGAAAAATATAATGAATTTTTTTGTTAATTTTGCTGCGAAAATAAACAAAATTTATCATCTGCACGAAAAAACCGCTATGTCTTTAGCGTAGCGGATGAGCGTGC
>DYQK01000149.1:0-2135 GCA_020719385.1 Rikenella microfusus
CGATAAATCGACAAATATTCCGAAATTGTTGTTTCAGATTTGCATTTTCGCTTCGATTCTTTTTTGGGTTTCACTTTTGTCCGTTTCTGTTCAATAGCTGTTTCTTGCGGAAAAACTTCGAGAGACAGAATTTCTTTGTCAATAATGGCAGAAATTAACTTTTTCGCCAATTTCTTGTTGTCCATCAAGTATTTGAAAGCCGTATCGTAAAGCGGATTGACAATTCGCATAAAATAAAAATTGAGTAATGTTTAATTTTGACTGATAAACAAGCAAAATTAAACATTGAATTTTTTTTGCAAAATTAATTTATTTTTTCGAAAAAACAAAAAATAAATTACTGATTTTTAAATTCAGGGAATTTTTGCATCGCAATAGTTGCCGCTGCAACACCAATTAATGCCACGAACGGCGGAATAAAGGTTCGACAAAACGGAACATACAAGGTCAAAGCGAATATTAACCCGTTAGTAACGGCAAAACCACGATATTTTCGCACCAAACGAATCGTATCTTTTCCTGTTAGTCCTCGTCTTTCGCAGGTAAAATCCATATTTCCAAAACCAAAATAATAACAGGTGACAAAAAACAAAATCAGCGGAGCGAGCCATCCCAAAACAGGAATAAAACCAAGCAAGAAAAGGGCAATGCACCAAAGAAGTTGAAGCAAAATATTGCGAAGAGTTAAATATAAACCTCGCAAAATATCGATAAAAATTTGTTTCCAGTCAGATTCCACCTCGTTTCCTGTCAAAATCTTCTCGACTCTTTCAGATAATTTCCCTAAAATCGGCGACATAAATATCATTATCAAAGAACCAAGAATAAAAGTAAACACAAAATAAAACAGAATGTTCGCAAGAATGCCGACAACACCCGAAACTATTCCGCTTAAAACCCCTTCGCCGCCGAGATTAAAAAGATCTAAAACCCATTTTTGCAAACTATCGACAAACAAATTCACAAGTGCGGTGCCGCCGACAAAGAGCAAAATCGAAATAACCAACGGATATAAAAAATAATGAGCAAGTTTATTTTTGAAAATAAACTGAATTGCTTCGGGATAAGTTTTGAATGCTAAACCAACTTGTTCAAAAAAAGTCATAAAAAATGAAATTTTAAAAAATTATTTATTTTTGTACTCCTGAACCCATCTTGGGTCGGTAAGTTTATTCAACAACTGAAACATTTTCTCACCGTAAAAAAAATCTGTATACTTTTTCACACCAAATTCTCGCAACATTTCTCGTTGACCCTCAGAGGGAATATACATTTTTTCCTTCTGCGGCGTCTCGACAACGGTTTTCGCCCAACCCATTTCTACTGAAAGCACATCGCGATTCACCGTCGTATCCCCTGAACGACTTATTTGCTGAACGCGATACGGATATTTGTGATTATATAATTTCCAAAGTTGCAAAATACAACTGTCATTGTCAACCTTATACTTCGCAAATAAATTCTCCCGCTTCGGATTTGCCATTGATTCATGTCTGCCCCACGCCTGCATAATAAACGACTCATAATCTAAAAATTTCACCTCCGTAATTTTTTTACTTATCACCTCAACTATTGCAAATTGAACTAAATCTGTGTTTCGAGAACCAATAGCCGTTGGGACAAGTTTAAATGCAAAAAACCAACCATCGCCAGGTTTGTACGGATTTACCCATTTCCCCAAAGGATGCAAACTGTCTGCACGATTTTTCAAATTTGTAACCTGTTGATTTTGTGAGAAAACCAACGAAACAGAAAAGAAAAAAACGAAAAAAATATTTCTCTTCATATCTAAAAATTTACTTTTCTAAACGCAAAAGTAATACAAAATTCCGTATTTTAAAAATTTTTCACAAAAATTGAAAAAAAATTCTAAAAACTGCAAACTTTTTTTACTTTTGTGCGTTTATAATTAATAAAAAAAAGACTTTTTTCTTATGTTTAAAAACTTCAAAATTAAAACCAAATTGTTGCTTGGTTTTACGATTATTACGTTTCTTTTCGTTTTTGCAGGCATTTTTGCGTTGCTGCAAATGCAAAATGTGTTTTAAATTTCTGAAAATATTGCGAAACAGCAACTACCCGCAGTGCAGAAAACACTCAATATCGGGTTAAATCTAAACACTTTTCGAGATAAA
>DYQK01000149.1:2235-7759 GCA_020719385.1 Rikenella microfusus
TATTTCACAGAAAAAAGTGAAATGTTAATTGTGGAAAATGAACTCGAAAAATTGCGAAATGAATTACAAAACAATATTTCGCAACTCGAAAAAGTCATTTTCAATGCAGAAGAACGAAGTTTCTATGAATCGTGTCGCAGAAATGTCGAAAAATATCTCGACGAAAGTGAAAAATTATTAAAATTTTCGAAAACGAATCAGAAAGATACTGCCTTATCTCTCTTTTTATCTGACTCAAAAAAGGTTTTTTACAAAACAAACAACGAATTGCAACGTTTTTCAGAATGGAATAAACAAAATTCCGAAGTATTTTTCGCCAATACAAACGACAATTATCAATTTTCGACAATATTATTGATAATTTTATTGTCCGTTTTATTAATTTTGGGAATAATTCTTGCCTTTGTCATTGCGAATTCGATTGTTAAACCACTTCGCAAAGCCGAAATAGCCGCTAAACGCATCGCCGAAGGTGATTTAAACTTCGATATTGATGTTTCTGCCAATGACGAAATCAGCGATTTGTCTAAATTATTCCAAATGATGAAAGATTCGTTGTTAAATTTGACTAAAGACATCACGCGAACAACAAAATTTGCCATTGAAGGTAAACTTTCGGAACGAATCAACGTTGAAAAACACAAAGGCGAATATCAAAGTATTGTTGAAGGCATCAATAATACCATTGAAAATATGGTTGCCCCGATAAATCTTTCTGCCGATTATGTGCGAATGATTTCTGAAGGCAAACTTCCACCCAAAATTACTGAAAAATACAACGGCGATTTCAATATTTTGAAAAATAATTTGAATCGTTGTGTTGAAAATTTGGAAAATTTTATCAATTCAATGATTATGTTGTCGAAGCAGCACGATTCCGGCGAAATTGATGCTGAAATTGACGAAATGAAATTCGAAGGTTCGTTTCATACCATCGTTAAAGGCATCAACTCGATGACAAAAGGCTACACAACCATTTTGAAAAAATCGATGGACTGCATTTCAGAATTTAACAAAGGACATTTCGAAACAACTATTGAAACTTTTGTCGGGAAAAAAGCGTTTGTCAACAGCACTATTGAGTCGTTGCGAACAAATTTAAAAAACATCAACACCGAATTAAATATGTTGATAAATTCTGCGAAAGACGGCAAATTGTCGGTTCGGGGCAACGAATCAAATTTTCAAGGCGACTGGCGAGTAACTATTGCAGGTTTAAATGAAATGTTGCAGTCAATAACTGTGCCGTTGAACGTTACTGCGAATTGTTTAGCAAAATTTCCCATCGGCATAATTCCCGAATTAGACGTTGCAGATTATAAAGGCGAGTTTAATGTGATGAAAAATAACTTAAATTTGTTAATTACTTCGCAAAAATCAGTTGTTGAGAAGGTAAAATTGATGTCGAAAGGCGATTTGACGGTTGAATTGAAAGCGCGTTCCGAAGAAGACGAATTGGTTACCGAAATCATAAAAATGATTCAAGCGGTGGAATATGTTGTCGGCGAAGTGAAAGAAGCATCGGCAAATGTTGCGGCGGGCAGTATGCAAATGAGCGAAGTTACTGAAACTATTTCGCAAGGTGCTTCGGAGCAAGCGTCTTCTTCGGAGGAAGTTTCGTCTTCGATGGAGGAAATTTCAGAAAACATTAATCAAAACACCGAAAACGCCCAACAAACAAAGAAAATTGCAATGAAAGCTGCCGAAGACATCGCCGAAAGTAATAAATCCGTCATTTTTACTGCTGAATCGGTGCGAAATATTGCCGAGAAAATTGCGTTAATCACCGAAATAGCCCATAAAACGGATATTTTAGCAATTAATGCGGCTGTCGAAGCGGCACGCGCAGGCGAACAAGGTAAAGGTTTTGCGGTTGTTGCATCGGAAGTTCGAAAATTGGCTGAACGAAGCCAAATTACCGCCAACGAAATCAACGAATTGTCGAAAATCGGAATGAACGCCGCCGAGCGGTCGGGCAAATTATTAGCCGATATTGTCCCACAAATTCAACGAACTTCGAAATTGGTTCAGGAAATTACTGCTTCAAGTCTTGAGCAAAGCACAGGGGCAACGCAAGTGAACAAGGCAATTCAGCAGTTTACACAAGTAACGCAGGAAAATGCCGCAGCGAGCGAGGAACTTGCTACTTCGTCAGAGGAATTGGCGTCGCAAGCAGAGCAATTAAAAAGTGTTATTGCGTTTTTCAAAACGAAAGAAGACCGCAAAATTCAAACGACTGAGTCGAAAAAGTTTGCTTTCGAAAAACCTTTCGAGAAAAAATCCTTCAAAGTGAACAAAAAAACTACTATGCCTCATCTTCAGACTCACGAATCAAAAAAAGGTTTTCACCTAAATCTAAAAGATGACAATTTAGACGACGATTTCGAAAAAATGTAACATTATATCTGGTTAAAATTCCTCAATATCATCGCAGAAATCGATGATATTGATTTTGTTAAACTTTTTTTGAGAAAAAGTTATTAAAGTGAAAAACTTTTATTATTTTTGTGCGTTTAAAAGAATAAGTAAACTTAAATTTTTATAAATTATGTTTAAAAATTTCAAAATTAAAACCAAATTACTGCTTGGTTTTTTGTTGACGACGTTCATTTTTATGTTTTTGGGCATTTTTGCAGTCATTCAAATCGGAAATGTGTATGTTTTCACTGAAAAAATTGCGAATACCGATTTGCCTGCCATTTATTATCTCGGAAATATTCAAACGAGTTTTAATGCGTATCGTTCAAAAGAATATCGCCATATTTCAACTTCTGAAAAAAGTGAAATCGCCGCCGTGGACAAAGAAATTGACGAATTTCGCAGTTCGTTGCAGGAAAATATTGCGAATTTCGAAAAAATGATTACTGCTTCCGAAGAACGCGGAATGTATGAATCGTTTCGCCGAAATCTTGAGCGTTTTTTGGATGAAAGCGAAAAAATTCTCGATATTTCGCAAAAAGGAAACAAAGATTCCGCATTAACAATGTTATCCGGCGTTTCGCGAAAATATTTTTATTCCACCGACAAAGATTTGGAACGATTAGTTTTATGGAATAAAAAATTAAGCGATGCCGAATGCATTGAAGCAAGCAAAGTTCACGACAACGCCAAAATGTTGATTATTAGTGCTTTAGTATTAATGATTTTGATAAGCATTGGTATTGCGTTAATTATTTCCAATTCGATTGCCCGTCCCATTAAGCAAACTGAAATTGCTGCGAAAAAAATGGCACAAGGCAATTTTGACATCAATATCGACATCGATTCGCATTACGAAGTGGGCAGTTTGGCGTTGTCTTTTCGACAAATGCGGGAAACGTTGTTGTTGTTGATTAAGGATATTTCTCGCGCAGTGAAATCCGCTGCCGAAGGCAAACTTTCTGAACGAATCGATGCAGAAAAACATCAGGGCGAATATCGAAATATTGTCGAAGGAATTAATTTGACCATCGAAAATATTGTTGCTCCGTTGAATATTTCAGCTGATTATATTTCTCAAATTTCTGAAGGCAAACTTCCTCCAAAGATTACCGACAAATATTTCGGCGATTTCAACACGTTGAAAAATAATTTGAATCGTTGTATCGACAATTTGGAGAATTTTATCGGCGAAATGAATCACATGTCTCACGAACACGAATTGGGCGACATCGATGTACGAATGAACAGCAAAATTTTTGAGGGCAGTTTTCAAGTGATGGCAGACGGTGTCAACGAAATGGTTGGCGGACATATTTCTGTAAAACGCAAAGCGATAGCGTGTGTTGATGAATTTTCGAAAGGAAATTTTAACGCAGTTTTAGAGAAGTTTCCAGGGAAAAAATCGTTTATCAATGAAGGAATTGAACGTTTGCGGTACAATATCAAGGATTTAATTGCTGAAATGAATAATATGTCGAAGCAGCATGACGCAGGAGACATTGACATTTCTATCAATGAATCGAAATTTCAGGGAGATTTTCTTGCTGTCGCAAGAGGAATAAATTTAATGGTCAACGGACACATTTCGGTGAAACGAAAAGCAATGGCTTGTTTTACCGAATTTGGAAAAGGAAATTTCGAAGCAGTTATTGAGAAATTCCCCGGGAAAAAACAATTTATCAACGACACTATCGAGATGTTGCGAAGTAATTTGAAAAATATTAATACCGAAGTAAATCGATTAAGTGTTGCTGCAAAAGATGGAAAACTCTCTGTTCGCGGCGACGAAACGCATTTTCAAGGCGACTGGAAATTGACTATTCAAGGTTTAAATGAAATGTTGCAGGCAATTGTTTTGCCGTTGAATGTTACCGCCGATTATTTGGCAAAAATTTCTATCGGAATAATTCCTGAACTGATAACTGCCGAATATAAGGGCGAATTTAATTTAATGAAAAACAATTTGAACGTTTTGATTTCTGCTCAACAACAAATTATCGAAAAAACTAAATTAGTTTCGAAAGGAGACTTAACCGTTGAATTACGTAAGCGTTCCGACAATGACGAATTAATTATTGCGTTGTCAGAAATGGTGAAAGCAATTGCTTATGTCATTTCTGAAGTGAAAGAAGCGTCAAATAATGTTGCGTTAGGGGGTTCACAAATGAGTGAAGTTACTGAAACGATTTCGCAAGGTGCTTCGGAACAAGCCTCGTCGGCAGAGGAAGTTTCTGCTTCGATGGAGGAAATTGCTGCGAACATTAGTCAAAATACAGAAAATGCTCAACAAACCGAAAAAATCGCCGTCAAAGCGGCAGAAGACATTGCTGAAGGCAGTAAATCTGTAATGTTGACCGTTGAGTCAATGAAAAATATTGCGGAAAAAATTGCGTTAATCACTGAAATTGCCCATAAAACAGATTTATTGGCAATAAATGCAGCTGTTGAAGCCGCTCGCGCGGGCGAACACGGTAAGGGTTTTGCCGTTGTTGCGTCAGAGGTACGAAAATTGGCAGAAAGAAGTCAGCAGGCGGCAAACGAAATCACTGAACTTTCGAAAATAAGTGTAAATATTGCTGAAAAATCGGGAAAATTGTTGTCTGAAATTGTGCCGCAAATTCAAAAAACGGCTAAGTTGGTTCAAGAAATTTCTGCTTCGAGTGTTGAACAAAATTCAGGTGCTTCGCAAATTAATAAAGCGGTGCAACAATTCACGCAAGTGACTCAACAAAATGCTGCTTCAGGCGAGGAACTTGCCACTTCTTCGGAAGAATTGGCGTCGCAAGCGGAGCAATTAAAAAGTGTTATCTCGTTTTTCAAAACTAACGAAGACCGTAAACTTCAAAATCCTGATTCGAAAAAGTTTTTGAAAACGAAAAAACTCACAAAATCATCATTTCGCTCAACGCCCGTTTCGCATTCCGACCAAACAGGATTTCATATCGATTTGAAAAATGATGACGATTTAGACGACGGTTTCGAAAAAATGTAAAATATTTTTCGAGAAATAAATAAATTATATTGATGCCATCGCTTTTAGAGATGGCATCAATATAAATATTTTTCTGATAATTTTTTACGAAATTGTTACTCTCGCAATTTC
>DYQK01000039.1 GCA_020719385.1 Rikenella microfusus
AAATTAAAACTTCGATAAAAAATATTTTATTTGAAAAAAAACCGATTCCATCGTTTATAGCGATAGAATCGGTGAAATTTTACTTAATTTTCGAAAAAACTTCTTGGTTTACTTGAACGGAATGTTTTTCTTTGAGTTTTTTTAACCACTGTTCTTCTAAATAATTTTGATAATCGGCAGTTAATATTCCTCGTACTTCGTAAAAAGTTTTGCGTTCTGACGGAATAAATTTTGTGATAAAAATTAAAATTTTCTTGTCGTTTTGTACCACAAATTGTTCTTTTTCGTCAATTTCTTTGCTTTCTCTTTTTTTGAAAACTACGTCAAGCGTGTCATTTGTCGCTTTTTCGTAAGTTCCTGATGTCAAAAATTTCAACGAATTAGGTTTTTCTTTGTTCACTTCCTTCACTATGTCTTCGTTGCTGAGATTTTTCTTTTCGCGTTTTTTCAACAACTTTTGTGCCGCAGACAAGGCATCGTTATTTTCAAATTGAAAAACACTTGCTTCGATTCGTTCTTTCCACAAATAAGAAGGATTATTTTTCTGTTTCTCGAAAAATTGCTTCATTCCTGCTGTATCGCGAATGGATTCTGACCAAATCATTTTGTCCATTAAATCGAAGAGCAAAATTCCATCGTGATATTCCTCCAAAGTGCTTTTAAATTCGGGATATTTCGTTTCCAAAATTACTTCTTCATATTGCAACGCAATTTCCGAGACAAAATATTTGTACATTCTCGCCACATAATTTTCAACAGGAATTTTGCGATTTTCTGCTTGTCGCGTAGCAATATAATTTGCAAAATCTTGCTGTGAATAAGTTTTATTTCCGAAACTAAACAAAGGTTGAGTCAGTGAAGCGGCTTTTTTCACATCCCAAGTTCCGTGAAAAACCGTAGAATCTAAAACATTATAAAATGCCGAAAGATTCGAAAGTTGTTTAAACTGATTTTCCTTTTTTATTTTTTCAATAATTCGATATTTGCCCATCTCGGCTCTGTCTCCTGTTGCGGCGAGACTTTTCATCTCTGCTTCAACTTTTTCGTATGGCGGATTCACTTTTTTCTCCAAACGTTTAATAATGTGCCAACCATAAGCAGTCTGCACGGGTTCAGAAATATCGCCGTCTTTTTGCAACGCAAACGCAGCATTTTCAAATTCTGCAACCATTTCACCCGTTCCGAACCAATTTAACTTTCCGCCATCATTTCCTGTGCCTTTGTCATCGGAGTGTTGTTCCGCAAGTGCTTCGAAATTTGCCCCATTTTTCAATTGTTTCGCAATATCGAAAATTTTCTGTTTTGCTTTTTCCATCTCTGAAGGTGCGGAATTTTGTGGTGACGAAATCATTATGTGTGCAACTCGAATTTTGCCCTGCGAGGGACGTTTTTCAGTAACTTTAACAATATGATAGCCCAAAAATGTTCGTACGGGCAACGAAATTTCGTTTACTTTTGCGGAATAACAATGCGATTCAAACTCATAAGGCGTTTTAAAAACAACAATATAACCAATATCGCCTTTTGTTCGTTGAGCGGCAGGGTCGTCAGAGGTTTCAACAGCAACTTTTCCAAAATCCTCGTTGTTGAGAAGTCTTTGTCGAATTTTCATTGCTTTTTGGTATGCTAAAATCGTATCTTGCGGCGAGGCATCGATTCCAACATTGACCAAAATGTGCGAAACTTTTACCTCCGTTTGTATTCGTTGATACGCTTCTTTTGCCAAATCTTCGATAATATTTTTATCCGTGAGATAAGGTTTTGCCAGTTGTTTGCGATAATTTTCCAATTCATTTTTGAAAGCCGTTGTTGTGTCGAGTCCCATTGATTCCGCTTCAACAACTTTAATTTTAAAATTGATAAACAATTGCAAATATTCTTGCAGTGCTTTTTGTCTGTCTTGCGTAGAATTTGCCTTCATTTGATAATTTTTCTCAAAAATTCGAAGAAATTCGCCGCGAGTAATTTTCCGCTTGCCGATAGCCATAAGTATTTCATTATCAACATTTTGCGAAAACAAAAAATTCACATTAAACGCAAGAAACAGAAACAGAAAACCAATAAATTTTTTCATAATTTTTACTTTAACATTAAAAAAGTTGTGCTGCAAAATTAAAAAATTTATTTCATTTTTCACAAAAAAAGTTTAGAAAAAAACTTACGTCTAATTTTCGTCTCGTATTTTTTTGTACAGATTATCAAAAATTTCAATTATTTCTTGTTCTCTACTAATATTTTGCAAAAAATTCTTTTCGATATTTTTCTCGCAGTTTTTCAATACAAAAAAATCATTATCTCGTTCAACAAACCAAAAATTCCAACCATTATTCGATGGTTTATTCAAAATTGTTGCACTAACTTTGTGTATTGACCCAATAATCTCATTCCAAACTAAACTTCCGTCAGTTAAAACTTGTGCTTTGTGTTTTTTGTCTTGCGAAAACAAATATTCTCCGACAGAAATATAATTTTTCTCGATTAAATTTCCAAACGGAACTTTGGGAATTGGTTTTTCGATGGAATATTCGAAAATTTCTTTGGGAAAAGGAATAATTTTTTCGATTCGTTCTTGCGAAATCTGAACATAAAACTCATTTTTCTCGATTCCGATGAAATTTCTACGCAATTTTTTTGCAACTGCCGCTGTTGTCCCGCTGCCGCTGAACGGATCTAAGATTAAATCGCCGATATTAGTCGTTGATAAAATGATTCTGTATAAAAGTTCTTCGGGTTTTTGCGTTGAATGTGCTTTTTCGCCGTTAAATTTGATTCTTTCGTTGCCGCTGCAAATCGGAATATACCAATCGCTTCGCATTTGTAAATCGTCATTGAAAATTTTTAACGACTGATAATGAAAAGTATATTTTGAATGTTGGTTTTTCGCAGCCCAAATTAATGTTTCGTGAGCATTATTGAATCTTGTTCCTTTAAAATTTGGCATCGGATTTGTTTTTATCCACAAAATATCGTTTAAAATCCAAAAATTTAACTTCTGAATAATTGCTCCGACTAAAAAAATGTTATGATAACTGCCAATAACCCAAATTGTTCCAGAATCTTTTAAAATTCTTTTGCATTCCGAAAGCCATTGTTGCGTAAAATGTTCGTACTCGGCAAAATTTTCAAATTTATCCCATTCATCAAAAACACCGTCAACTTTTGTCTGATTTGGGCGATATAATTCGTTTTTCAACTGCAAATTATACGGCGGGTCGGCAAAAATTAAATCTACGGTTTTGTCAGGAATTTGTTTTAACACTTCAAAAGAATCTCCGCAAAGAATTTTATTCGTAAAATTTTCCAAAATCATTTTTTAAATTTTTTGCAAAAATACAAAATTTTTTTCACTTCACAAAATTATTTCTGTGAAAAATAAAAAAAAACTTGCCAAATTTTTTGGAATCTGACAAGTTTGAAAAAAAATTGTTTAAAAAAATTATTTTTTAGGTTGTTGTTGGTTCATATTTTGCATCATTCTCGAAATGTTTTTAGAATCGCCGCTTGTAAACATTTTCATTAATCTGCGTGTTTCGTCAAATTGTTTGATTAATTGGTTCACTTCCTGCAAGTTTGTACCGCTTCCTGTTGCGATTCGTTTTTTGCGACTTCCGTTCAAAACTGAAGGATTACTGCGTTCATATGGAGTCATTGAGTTGATAATTGCCTCAATAGATTTAAACGCATTATCGTCAAAATCAATGTTTTTCATCATCTTTCCGACTCCAGGAATCATTGAGGCTAAATCTTTGAGATTTCCCATTTTCTTAACCTGATGAATTTGCTTGAGAAAATCGGTGAAATCGAATTGGTCTTTTGCAATTTTTTTCTGCAAACGTTTTGCCTCTTCCATATCGAATTGCTCCTGTGCCTTTTCGACTAACGAAACCACATCGCCCATTCCCAAAATTCGGTCCGCCATTCTTTCGGGATAAAAAATGTCTAAGGCATCAACTTTCTCGCCTGTACTCACAAATTTAATTGGTTTCGCAACAATAGAACGAATCGAAAGTGCAGCACCGCCGCGCGTGTCGCCGTCTAACTTTGTGAGAACAACGCCATCAAAGTTTAATCGGTCGTTAAACTCTTTTGCCGTGTTAACTGCATCTTGTCCTGTCATTGAATCGACAACAAACAAAATTTCTTGCGGCAAAACAGCGGCTTTGATGTTTGTTATCTCGTCCATCATTTCCTCATCAATGGCGAGACGTCCTGCGGTATCAACAATAACCACATCGTGACCGTGAATTTGTGCGTGTTTTATTGCCTCTTGAGCAATTTCTACGGGTTTATTGCTTCCTTCTTTAGAGAAAACAATGATTCCTGTTTGACTGCCCAAGATTTTCAACTGTTCAATAGCGGCAGGGCGATAAACGTCACAAGCGACTAACAAAGGTCGTTTAGCCCTTTTTGTGCGAATAAAATTTGCCAATTTAGCAGCGAAGGTTGTCTTTCCTGAACCTTGCAAACCTGCAAGCAAAATGACAGAAGGATTTCCTTTTAACTTCAAATCGCTTTTCTCGTTACCCATAAGAGTAACTAACTCGTCGTGAACGATTTTTACCATCAACTGACTTGGTTTGAGGGCAGTGAGAACATTCATTCCAAGTGCTTTTTCCTTGACCGTGTTGGTAAAATCTTTTGCTATTTTATAATTTACGTCTGCGTCGAGCAACGCTCTTCGAACTTCCTTTAACGTTTCGGCTACGTTTAATTCGGTAATTTTATTTTCACCTTTCAATAACTTAAAGGAACGTTCTAATTTTTCGGTTAAACTTTCAAACATAATTTTCTAAAAAATACGTATTTTTTTGTACTGCAAAGTTAACAAATTTTTTAGAAAAAAGAAAAAAATAATTTCACATTTTTTTCAAATTTCCAAAATTTTAGAAAAGTTAAAATATTTATTTTTTCCATGCACCTTCGATTCTACGATTCTGCGCTCTGCCTTCAGGAGTATTGTTGTCTGCAATGGGGGTTTCATCGCCTTTTCCTTCGGTAACAATTCGCGAAGCGGCAATTCCTTTCGAAATCAAATAAGCAGCAACAGATTTTGCCCTTCGTCCAGACAAATTTTTATTATACGCAGAACCTCCAACATTATCTGTATGCCCTGTAATTTTAATTTCTTTTCGCGAATCTTCCTGCATCTTTCTGACCAATTTATCAAGTTCAGGAAACGAGGACGAAGATAATTTCTCACTTCCACTTGCAAATTTGATATTTTGAATGATAAAAGCGGCGTCATAAAGTGCATCTGCTTTTCGATTTGCCGTTTCATACTCTTTTAAACGGGCATCTAAGTTTTTAATTTCTTTGTCTCGTTTTGCTAATTCGGTGTTAAACTTTTCGACTTTGTCTTTTAAATCGTTAAATTTTCTCGTAAAATCAGGAGGAAGAGTAGGATTGACAACAGAATCTCTATCTCTTTGTTTCTCTTCGGGCGGCGGAAAAGCAGAAGAAAATTTGCGATTTTTCGAAGTTTTTAACAAAAAACCAACTGTTACCTCGTGAGAACCTGACGAACTGCCCGAAATACTTGAACTCAAACCATATTCATAAGTGTAATTTAACGCAATTCTATCGGTTAATGCTGCACCTGCACTGAACATTAAATTATTTTTGCGATAACCTAAACCTAACCACAAACGTTCACGGTATTCGGCGGTAAGAATCGCTTCATAAAACAACGCACTATTCGTAGATTTTCGCAAAACAACCGAAGGAGTAATTGAGAAGACTTTTAAATCTTTTTCTTTTTTGGAATATTCATACGAAAGATGAATCAAAAAATGTCGGCTAAGAGTAAATTTACTGCTATTTTCTGAATTATATGACAACTGACTTGCCATCAATCGAGGTGCAGCAACGCCGAGAGACAAATTTGCCCAATAAAACAAGATTCCTGCTCCTGCGTCGAAAGTTGTTCCGAGAAAAACTTCTTGATTCTGAAGCAATGGATCCGCTCCTTGCGTTTTTATTTTCGACAAATCAAGTTGATTTCGATAAATCTTTGGGGCAATTCCAAAACTTAACCCGCCATTTCCGAAGGATAAATGGTAAGCCCAAGAAGCATCGAAGTAAAAATGTTGAAGGTTACCTGTTTGCTCGCTTAGAACAGAGACGCCGAGTCCCATTTTGTCAGACAAAGGGGTTGAGAAATAAATATTTCCACACACAGGCGCACCCTCGATTCCGACCCATTGTTGATAATAAGACAGAAACAATTCTGTATTTCGATTTAAACCCGAAAATGCAGGAGACAAAGTTAAACTATTGATATAATATTGACTATTAAGTGAAAGTTGCTGAGCAACATTTTCACTAAGAAACATCAATATTGAAAATATTAAGAAAATTAACCGTTTCATAATTTAGGAATTTAAGGTAAAACATCAATATAACCTGTTCGTCCTCTTCGTTCTTTGTTGCGGAGAGCGAAATAATACGTTCCTGATTCTAATGCGTTGCCGCTGCTGTCAACTCCGTTCCAGTCGTTTTTATAATTTGAAGAGGAATAAATTAAATCGCCCCAACGATTATAAACTGTCAATTCTATTGGAGATAAGTAAGATTCAATGCTATCAACGAATAAAACATCATTTATTCCATCTCCATTTGGAGTAAGAATATTATTTAACACATTTATTGAAAAAAAATCTTTGCCATTATCGGGGTTTTTAACAAAAATCTGTATGCTGTCCGAGTTTTTGCAATTATTTGCGTCTTTGACGGTAACTTTGTACGTTCCCTTTGCAGAGATAACAATAAATTTTTCGGTAGAATTATTTGTCCACAAGCACGAGGTGAAATTTCCTTCGGCGGTAAGTTTGCGCGTAGTGCCGTTAAAAATCGTTGTTGGTCCATCGGCTTTGATGGTCAATGTTGGTTGAGGTTTTATGGTTATCGGCTTGATAATGCTGTCTTTTGCTCCTTGATATCTCACAATTAATTTGACATTAAACATTAATGCGGTGTCGTAAATGTGAATAGGGTTTTCTAACGCTCTTGTGTCGGTGCTGTCGCCGAAGAACCAATGTAAATTGACGGCAGGATAATTTTGTCCATTGATGATGACTTGCGAGGTGTTTGTGAATTTTGTGCTGTCGCCTGCACAAAATCCGTCAACATCGAATCCTGCGATGACATAAACTTCTTTGGTGCTTTTTTGTGCGAAAATTGGGTTTTCACAAACTAAAAACACTATAAAAAATAAGAAAATAAACGGTTTCATAAATTTTTGAATTTTGATTTTCTAATTTTATTGTACAAAAATTATACCTTTGTGCAATATTTCTCGAACTTGCTGCCGCAAAGATATAAAATTCTTTTTATTAATAAACGTTTTTAGTTGTGAATTTATTAAAAAAAATTGTCAGATTTCAAAAAAGTTGTTGAGAAATAAAAAATGTTGCCATCTTTCTCAAAAGATGGCAACACTAAATAATATTTTTTTAATAATTTGTTTTCCACTCTTTCGGTGTAAAACTTTCATCATTGACTTTTGATTCTGCCATTTGTTGTTCAAATTTGGCATTTGATTCTGCCATTTGTTTGGCAAAATCAGAAATTTGTTGCGTTAATATTTCTTGCTTTGCCGACTGTGACGCAAGAATATCTAAAATATCTTGAACGGTAACTTTCTTTTTTTTCATTTTTGTAAAATCTTTTTAAATTAATCTGTGACAAATGTAAAAAAGTTTTTCCGAAAAACCAAATATTTTTCGAAAAAATTTTACAAAAAAATAAATTTATTTTTTCATTTCTAAAAAATTTATATCTTTGCCCAAAAGTTTTATCAAATTTTCGAGCAAATTAATTTTTTTTGAAATTTTTGAGTTAGGAAAATTTATTTCGACAACGTAACGCTGACTTTTTGAACTTTTCCCCCCAAAGGCGGATTTAATTTCGAAACCGTTACTGCAATTTTTTCAATAGCAGAAAATTCCGTGCAAAGTGTCTGCAAAATTCTCGAAGCAACATTTTCTAACAGGTGCGATGTTTTTTGCATTTCGTTTTTTACAGCAAAATATATCAACTGATAATTAATTGTGTCATTCAAATTGTCTGTCAAGGAAGGTTTTTGCAGGTTTGTCTCAATGAAAACGTCAACCCAAAAATGATTTCCGACTTTTTGTTCGTCTTTTGAGCAGCCGTGAAAAGCATAAAATTCCATTCCTTCGATTTTTATTATTCCCATAAAAATTTTTGTGTTATGAGTGTGCCAATTGTTTTATTTTCTCTTATTGCGTTGACCGTTATTTCGATAACGGTGTATTTTTTCATAAAAGTTTTATCAAAACAAAAAGAGAAAGAACAAAATTAATCAAAATTAAACAGAGTTTCGTTGAAAAAACGTTCACAGAAACTCTGTTTTTAGAAAAAAATTATAATTCTCCTGTGGTGGAAAGTTTTTCGAATTCTTTTAAATCGCAAATTAAATCGTAAGAATATCGAATAAACATTTTGCCGATTTCGTAATTTTCGTAAGGTTCAACATCTTTTCCTAAGGCAAGTTTGACAAGTGCTTCAGGAATGTTTTGTCCTGCTCCGACAGCAAGATAAACCCATGCAGGAAGTCTCGGATTAATCTCGATGATAAACAGTTGATTATCAATGGTTTTTATCATCTCCAGTTCCATTCCGCCTCGCCATTTGGTTGCAGCGATAATCTCGTTTGTCAATTTCAACATTGACTCGTCTCCCAAAGTTATTCCGCTCCATGCTTTGCCCTTGTCGGTGATATATTGCTTTCTCATCGGCACTGCGGCAATTGTTTTGCCGTTTCCGTCTCCGAGGGCAACAACATTCACCTCTGTGCCTTTGACAAATTGCTGAATAATTATCGGAAGTCCCCATTTGAAACTAATTTTAGTGAAATAATTTTTTGCCTCGCTTGGCGAGTGAGCAATGTATGCGTCATAAAATTTTCCTTTCACCAACAACGGAAACTCAAATTCGGGATAAAGCCTGTCGATTTCAGAAATAGTCGAAATGGGCTTGCTTGGCGGAATATTTACTCCGTATTTTTTCCCAAACTCAGGCAAATTAGATTTATGGCGTTCTTCGAATTGGTCTAATGTTGGGAGAAACATTTTTATTCCCATCTCTTTTAACAATTCCTCCGATTTGATATATGGGAATAATTCGGCGTCAAAGTTTGGAATTAAAACGTCTAACTTTTCCTGTGCGTGAATGTACGCAATTCTGTCTAAAAGTGCATCCATTCCTGACGAAGGATAAGGAATTTGATAGGTTTTGTCAACCAAATTGTGCATATAAATTCCTGGCTCAAGATTTTCATAAGCGAGACCAATAATTTTCACATCAAATTCTTTCGATTCTCGCAAACCGCGAATAACAGGAATTCCCGGACCAGGACTATCAATATTATTGAGTCCTGAAACCGCAACGGTTAACTGCATTTTATTCATTTTCAAGCAGTTGATTACTGTTTAACAAAAAAAGAAATTGAAAATAATCTTTTTCCAACGTTGCTTCATCTACGTCATAAAGGTCTGACAACGATTTCTGAATCTCCTTGTCGTTTTTCCCTTGTTTTAAAAGAGAAATTATGTCCATTGCCACAGGATTTAACGTAAAAGATTCGCCCGAAGTTGGGTCAAAAATAAACCCTGACTCGCTAACTGCAATATTTTTTTTCAAACGCATTTTCTGAAATTTTTTTAAAAAAATATTAATTTTTCACTTCGCAAAAGTATAAATTTTTTTTCGAAATAACCATTTTTTGAGAAAAAATTAAAAATATTTATATTTTTTGCCCGAATTTAGAGGATAAAATGATAATTTTTTGTATTTTTGAAAAAAATTTTTCTATGAAATTTGAGTTAATATCCGATTTTTCCCCCACAGGCGACCAACCTGACGCAATTAAACAACTCACCGAGGGCATCAACGAGGGCAGAAAATTCCAAACACTTCTCGGAGTAACAGGCTCAGGCAAAACTTTTTCCATCGCAAATGTTATTGAAAAAGTACAAAAACCAACATTAATCCTTAGTCATAACAAAACGCTTGCCGCACAACTTTACTCCGAATTTAAACAATTTTTTCCCCAAAATGCTGTCGAATATTTTGTTTCGTACTACGATTATTTTCACCCCGAAGCATATTTGCCCGCAACCGATATGTATATCGAAAAAGAATTGTTGATAAATGACGAGTTAGAAAAATTGCGAATCAGCACAACAACCGCACTTTTGTCTGGAAGACGAGACGTAATTGTCGTTTCGTCAGTTTCTTGTTTGTTCGGAATCGGAAATCCGCAAGATTTTCACGAAAATATCATTTCGATTCACAGAAAGCAAAAATTTGCACGGAATAAATTTTTGCGGCATTTGGTTTATTCGTTGTATTCTCGCAACGAAGTAAATTTTGAACGCGGCAATTTTCGAGTCAAAGGAGATACTGTCGATATTTTTCTCGCTTACGGCGATATTGCGTACCGAATCGTTTTTTGGGATGACGAAATTGAGGAAATTTATTCCTTCGAACCCGAATCTGCCAAAATTATTGAGGAATTTGAAAACGTAACAATTTATCCTGCGAATATTTTTATTACCTCGCAAGAGAGAATTCACAAAGCAATGTACAAAATTCAGGATGATTTAACGCAACAGGTTGCAGAATTTCAGAAAAAAGGGAAAACTCTCGAAGCGAAACGTCTCGAAGATAGAGTAAATTATGATTTAGAAATGCTGCGAGAATTAGGTCATTGTCAAGGAATTGAAAATTATTCCCGATATTTCGATGGAAGACTTCCAGGAACGCGTCCTTTTTGTCTCTTAGATTATTTTCCCAAAGATTTTTTAACCATTATTGATGAGAGTCACGTAACTTTGCCGCAAATTCACGCAATGTTTGGCGGCGATTTTTCGCGGAAAACTACTTTAGTGGAATATGGTTTTCGACTTTCTGCCGCTTTCGACAATCGCCCTTTGAAATTTGAGGAATTTGAGAATCTTTTAAATCAAACAATTTATCTCAGCGCAACGCCCGGCGATTATGAACTTCAAAAATGCGAAGGAATTATTGTTGAACAATTAATTCGACCAACAGGTTTACTAGACCCACCGATTTCGGTGCGACCAACGTTAAATCAAATTGATAATTTGGTTTCAGAAATTCATTCTTGCGTTCAACGAGACGAAAGAATCTTAGTTTTAACCTTGACAAAAAGAATGGCAGAGGAACTTTCTGCGTATTTGTCGAAAATTGGGATTCGCTGCGAGTATATTCACTCTGAAGTTGAGACTTTACAACGAATCGAAATTATGGCAGGGTTGCGAAAAGGACTTTTTGATGTATTAGTCGGAATAAATTTGTTGCGCGAAGGTTTAGATTTGCCCGAAGTTTCGCTTGTCGCCATTTTAGATGCCGATAAAGAAGGTTTTTTGCGTTCACATCGTTCATTGACGCAAACTGCAGGCAGAGCAGCAAGACATTTAAACGGCAAAGTCATTATGTACGCAGACAAAATTACCGATTCGATGCAGAAAACTATTAATGAAACTGAAAGACGCAGGGAAAAACAACTTTTATATAATCAAATCAACAATATTATCCCGCGGGCTATTGAGAAATCATTGAGAACTTCGTTGAAAAATCCGTTTTCGAAAAGTGAAAAAACAGATTCTCAAAAATTTACTTCAGAATCTGTTGTTCATATTTCGAAGGATCCTGTTATTCGCAAAATGTCTGCGAAGGAATTGTTAAAATTAATAGAATCTACGAAAGAGAAAATGAAAATTACCGCAAAAGAACAAGATTTTTTAGAAGCTGCTCGACTGCGCGATGAAATGTTTGAGTTAGAACGATTTGTGAAGGAAAAATTTTAACCTACTTTTCATTCTTTTTCTTTTCGCGAATTTATTTCATCCCGAATTTTTGAGGCTTCCTCGTAATTTTCGATTTTTATCGCAGTTTGTAAACGTTCTTTTAACTCATCCAAGGACATTTCGCTGTAAGAATCAGATTTTTGCGAGGTAGTTTCCTCTTCATTGGTTGATTCCTCATCGCTTTCGAGAATTATTCCTGCTTTCAAAAGAATCTCTTCGGTGGTGTAAATGGGACAATTAAATCGAAGAGCAAGAGCCACAGCATCAGAGGTGCGGGCATCAAGACGAACTCGTTTTGCACCGTTACTGCAAATCATTTCGGAATAAAAAATTCCCTCCTCAAGTTTATGAATATTTACCTCTAAAACCGCAACATTAAACGCACTTGCAAAAGAGAGAAATAAATCGTGAGTAAGCGGTCGAAGCGGCGTCATTCCTTCGAGTTGTATCGCAATAGATTGTGCTTCTGAACTTCCAATAATCACAGGAATCCTACGTTTGCCGTTTTCCTCTGCCAGCACCAAGGCATAAGCACCTGACTGCGTTTGGCTGTACGACAAACCTAAAACATTGAGACGAACTTTTCCCATTTTTGTATAAATTGTTATATAAAATAATTTGCAAAGAAAACAAAATTTTCTGAATTTTGCAAAGAAAAAATGATATTTTTTAAAACCGAATCCCGATAATTAAAACGTCATCGACTTGTTCAAGTTCACCTTTCCAAACCAAAAATGCGTTTTCCAATGCTTTTCGTTGTTCTTCGAGGTCTAATTTGTAAATATTTAACAACAAATGACAGAATTTTCGAAACTTAAATTTCTTTTCAAAGGGACCACCGAATTGGTCAATATAACCATCTGAAAATAAGTAAATCATATCATTTTTCTGCATTTCAATTCTATGACTGCGGAATTGCCGTAATTCGTCATGTTCAACTGCTCCTACGGAAAATCTGTCGCCTTTGTACTCGATTATTGAGTCGTTGCGTATCAAAAGCAGCGGATTAACTGCTCCTGCAAATTCTACGTATTTCTCTTTTTGATTTATGACGCAAAACGCAATATCCATTCCGTCTCGCACCATCTCGTCAACTTCTTTGTTAAAACGTTTTGCTACTTCTTGATTTAACCGATTTAAAATTTGTGCCGCCTCGTTGATACTTTGTTCAATAGTGAGATTTCTCAATAAATCGAAACCAATTATCGACATCAACGCTCCAGGAACGCCGTGTCCTGTGCAGTCTACCGCTGCGACAAAAATTTTCTCATCTCTTTGAGCAATCCAATAAAAATCGCCGCTAACAATATCTTTTGGGCGATACAAAATAAACGAATTGGGCAAAATGCGTTTAAAAATTTTGTCAGACGGCATCATTGCGTCAATAATTCGTTTTGCGTAATTGATGCTGTCAGTAATATTTTGATTTTTAATACTCAATTCTTCTTTTTGCTGTTCAATTTCTTTGCGAGTGCGTTCTCGTTCTTTGAGTTCTTGATTAGATTTTCGAAGATTATGTGTTACTTCGAAAAATATTCCGACAATAATTCCTGTTCCTGCCCAAAAATAGAGTAAATATGCCCACCATTTTTTCCACCATGGCGGTAACACTTTGATTTTCAATGTTGTTGGTTCAGTAACCCAAACGTGGTCATTATTTGTCCCCATCACTTTAAACTCATATTCGCCGGGTGGAAGTTTTGGGTACATCGCAGAATGTTGATTTTGCGATTCCAACCATTCAGCATCCAAATTTTCCATTTTATATTGATAAATATTTTTTTCAGGACTTGTATATTCCAAAACCGCAAATTCTATGTATAAATTGTAATCTCGATAGGACAAAATAATTTCATTGCTGTTTTCCAAAAACAAATTATGTTTAACACCTTGATAATCAATTTTTTCTAATTTTGTGATAATTACTTGCGGAATATGAGGATTTTTTACTATTGAGTCGGGAAAAAACGAGTTAAAACCATTTATTCCGCCGAAAAACATTTCTCCATTTTGACTTTTAAACGCTGCCCCAATGTTAAACTCATAATTTTGTAAACCATCTTCTAAATCATAATTCGTAATTTTCTCGCTGATAATGCTAAATTTTGACAAACCGCGATTCGTGCTAATCCACAAATTATTTTTATTGTCTTCAAGAATACTATATATATAGTCGTTTTTAAAACCGTTTTTATAAGTGTAATAATTAAACGTTTCATCAATGGGGTTGAAACGGTTTAATCCCGATTCTGTACCTATCCAAATCATTCCGCGGGAATCTTCGTGAATGCAAAGCACCGAATTATTACTTAAACCTTTGTGCGGCAAAGAATTTCTTGAGAAACGTTGAAATTTTTTTGTTTGATAATTGAATTTATTCAGCCCGCCGCGCGTGCCGACCCAAACATTATTCTTGCTGTCAACGAGAAGCGAATAAACCTCGTAGGGACTAATGCAAGTATCGCAATTATTTGCGGAGAAAATTTTTCGAAACTCGTTATTTTTCAAGCGAAATAGACCGTTTTGCGTTCCAAACCAATAAACGTTATTTCTGTCTTCTGCGATGCAATAAATGCGATTATTTTTAAACGTTAGCGATGTTTCTGTCTCAAAAATTTCATCGAAAGTCGAAAAATGATGTGTTTCGGGGTCAAAAATCATTATTCCGTTGCTTGTTCCGATGAAAATATTTTTCTTTCTGTCTTGAAAAATTACGTTTATGTCGTCATTTTTCAAATTAGAATTTTCTGAATCAAAATGCAAAACTTCTCCCGTTTTTCGATTATATAAATTTAAACCGTTATGTCTCGTTCCAATAAAAATTAGTCCGTTTTGATTTACAAATATCGCTGAGATGTTGTTATCTGAAAAATTGGGGAAATTATTTTCATTTTTGCGATGCAGATGGAATTTTCGTTTTTGAGAGTTAAATTTATATAAACCTTTGTACGTTCCGACCCAAAGAATTTTCGAATTATCTTCTAAGATACAATTGACTCTCGTTTTCATAACGGTTTTTCCGTTGATAATCAATTCGTTACGAGATTCTGTTTCAGGAGAAAATTTATACAAACCATTTTCCGTTCCGAGCCACATTTGTCCTTTCGAATCTTGATAAATAGCCGTTATTACGTTGTCATTTTCGTTGAAAAAGAAACGTTTAAAAGTTCTTGTCTTGGGAATCCATTTATTGAGTCCGTTTTTTGTGCCGTACCATAAATTTTTCTCTTTATCCTCGAAATAACACAGCACATTATTATCACTTAACGATTTGGGATTCAACTCGTTATATTGCATTGGGTGTAAACATTGCTCGCTATTTTTATCAAAATAAACAACGCCATCTTTAGAAGTTGCCCACAACTGATGCCGCGAATCTTCAAAAATGTAATACGCACTATAATCGTCAGCATAACTAAAAGGATGGTTATAATGCGGAAAATGAAAAAATTTGTGCTTCGTAGTATCAAATTTCTCAATACTATTTAACGTTTTCACCCAAAATTTTCCTTTTTTATCTTGAAAAATTGAGTAAACATCGTTATCAGAAATTGAATTTGGATTTTTGGGGTGATGTAAAAAATTGATAAATTTATTTTTGCGAATATCAAATTTACTCAACCCAAATTGCGTGGCAATCCAAATATTGCGATTTTTATCTTGATACAAAGTGCGAATATAATTATTGGGCAAAGAATTTGAATCCATCGGGTCGTGACGAAAAACAATAAATTTTGTTCCATCATATTTATTGAGTCCGTCTTGCGTTCCAATCCACAAATAGCCCGTAGAATCAAGCATTAAACAATTAATAAAACTTTGCGAAATGCCGTTTTCGATAGATAAAATTTCGACAGAAATTTCTGAATGTTGGGCAAAAACAACTTTTCTGAAGGCAAAAATAGCCAACAGAGACAATAAAATTGATATTTTGAACAGTTTTCTCACAAAATATTCTCGTTTTTTAACAGCGAAATCGTCTTTTCTAATTTTTCTTTCAACGACAAACTTCCATCTAACCAATGAATTTGAAAACCATCTCGCTCCATTTTGCGAAACCAAGTCATTTGCCGCTTTGCAAATTGATGAATCGCAATGTTTAATTTTTCAAACATCTCAGCGTAAGTCAAATTTTTCAACAAATATTGCGTTACAAATTTATATTCTAAACCATAATTTAACAAATTTTCGATTTTTACTACCGATTCTATTAAATTTTTTACCTCCTCAAGCATTCCGTTTTCCAAACGAAACTTTAATCTTTCAGTAATTCTTTGTCGCTGAATCTCTCTTTCGAAAGAAATTCCCAAAATAAAAGAATTTAATTTCGGATAATTTAACGCTACTTCGGGATGAAAATGATAAAAATGAGCAATTTCTACTGCTTTTATCAACGCATTTCTGTCGAGAATGTCGGTTGTGTTATGCAATTTTTTCAACGAAGAGAGAATTTTTATTAACTCGTCATTATCTTTTTTTTCCAATTCACTTCGAAATTCAAGATTCGGAATTATCGGCGGGAGATAATAATTTTTCAGCACAGACTCGATATACATTCCTGTTCCTCCGCACAAAATCGGGGTTTTCCCTTGTTCCGCAATTTTTTGATAAACCGCAAAAAAATCGTGAACAAAGTTAAAAACGCTATATTGCTCGCCTGCTTCGAGAATATCAATTAAATGATACGAAATTTTTTCCCCGTTCACAAAATAATCGTCATAATCTTTGCCTGTGCCGATATTCATTCGTTTATAAACTTGTCTTGAGTCAGCACTGATAATTTCTGTCTTCAAAATGGCGGCTAACTGAGCGGCAAATTGCGTTTTTCCTGCCGCTGTTGGTCCCAAAATCGTTATTAAATTAAAATTCATTTTTTTGATATGAAAATATTTTGCAAAAATACAATTTTTTTTCAAAAAAAATATAAAAATAAAAAAAATTAATTACTTTTGTAATGAAAAATTTTTTGTTTACTTTTACAGAAAAATTTATTATGAAAAAGAAAAAAATTATCTCATTTTCGCGAATTACTTACGCACAACTTTCTAAAATTGTAAAGTTAAAACCTGTTGATGACGAGGAGAAATTTAATGATTGGTTTAATTTTCAATATTCCGTCTCTGATGAGGAAATAAAATTTCTCAAAGATTTGATTTCTGAAAATAAATTTTACATCTCAAGTTTTACCGAAGACGAATTGAAAGCAAATTTTATTACTCCTTTGATGAGAAGGATTTCATTTAAAACAGGAAAAAGTCGCGATTGGTATCAAAGACCGTTGAGTGCAACGATAAATGGCGAAAAAATCGGTGGTTTAGTTGATTTTGCGGTTGCGAAAGGAGAAAAAGAACCCGAATCTCCGTATTTTTTCATACAGGAATTTAAACGCTCCAAGCATGCTTCGCTTCCCGAAGAACAACTTTTGGCAGCAATGCTTGTCGCAATGGAGTTAAATAAAACTACGTTGATGCGAGGTGCGTATATAATTTCGCAAAATTGGACTTTTGTAATTCTCGAAAAAGTGGAGAATGTTTATCAATATTATCTCTCGGAATGTTTTGACTCGATGACTTTGCGAGAGTTGAAACAAATTTTTATCAATTTGCAAGCAGTTAAATTAATTTTTTGTGATTAAAATTTTATGAAAGTAAAAATTACAGCCTCTTCGTTGAATATTCGGTCTTTGCCGAGTTTAATTGGACAAATTTTGTCGAAGTTTTCTTACGGAGAAATTGTCGAAGTTGTTGAAAAACAAGGAGATTGGTTAAAAATAAATCATAACGGCGGATTTGGTTTTATTGCCACGCGTTATACGGAAGTTATTGAGGAGAAACCGCCGATTCCGCCTGTTGTTATAACGCAACTTTCCGATGAAACATTGGGGAAAATCACGGCTTCTTCGTTAAATATTCGGAATTCGCCGAATGAAAAAGCACAAATCATCGGAAAATTGGCATATAAAAATTTGGTGAAAATCATCGCTGACGCAGGTGAATGGTTACAAATTCAACATTCGCAACCTTCTGCTTTCGTTATGAAAAAATATGTTCAATTTCCTTTGAACGATGACGATATGCCGTATCTCTTTATGAATCAACGACTTCAACAAACACCGTTAGAACCACAAAAGAAAATTCCGTACACAAAAGACGCAAGACAAAACCAAATTTTCTCTATTTGGAACAATTACGGAGGACTTCTCGAAGCCTTGAGTGAAAGTATTGACATAGATTTTGCCGCTGCCATCGCAGTTATCACTATTGAAAGCGGAGGAAAAGGTTTTGCAGGAGACGGACGTTGTTTGATTCGATTTGAAAATCATATTTTCGACCAATATTGGGGAAAATATCATCCTGAAATTTTTGTGACACATTTCAAATACGATTCCGATAGAAAATGGGTGAATCATTATTTTCGACCTTCAGAAAACGCCGAATGGGTTGATTTTCACGGAAATCAAGACAGAGAATGGATGGTTTTAAATTTTGCGCGCACTCTTGACGACACAGAAGCACTTCGCTCAATGAGCATGGGGCTTTCGCAAATTATGGGACTAAACTTTCCCATTTTGGGATACAACAGCGTTCAGGAAATGTTTGTAAATTATTGCAAAGATATTCGTTATCATTTGTTTGGTTTCTTCGATTTTCTCAACGAAAATATGAAAAATGCTTTGCGAAATCGAGATTTTGTGTTATTTGCCCGATATTACAACGGAGTCGGAATGGGAACGCATTACGGAGACTTAATGCAAGGAATTTTTAATACTTTTAACTCTTTTTATAATTCTGTGAAATGAAAATTGCAGTTGTTGGTGCAACAGGGTTGGTCGGAAATAAAATGTTGCAAATTTTGCAGGAAAGAAATTTTCCTGTGAAAGAGTTGTTGCTTGCCGCTTCAGAAAAATCTGTCGGTAAATCTTTGATTTTCAAAGAGAAAGAATATTTTGTGCAACATATTGAGAAAGTAATTTCGCAAAAACCCGATATTGCGTTGTTCTCTGCAGGCGGCGAAGTTTCGAAACAATTTGCACCGTTATTCGCACAAAATGGAACTTTTGTCATCGACAATTCGTCTGCGTGGCGAATGGAAAAAAATATTCCGTTAATTGTTCCTGAAATTAACGCAGAAATTTTAACGAAAAATGACAAAATTATTGCAAATCCCAATTGTTCAACAATTCAATTGGTGATGATTCTTGCTCCGTTGCACAAAAAATTTTCGTTAAAAAGAATTGTTGTCTCGACATATCAATCTGTTACGGGAACAGGAATGAAGGCAGTGCGACAACTCGAAGACGAAAGAAACGGAATTTCGCCGACAATGATTTATCCGCACAAAATTGATAAAAATTGTATTCCGCAGTGCGATGTTTTCACCGAAAACGGTTACACAAAGGAAGAAATGAAAATTATCAACGAGACAAGAAAAATTTTGAACCTTCCCGAATTGCAAATTACTGCGACAACGGCAAGAATTCCAGTTTTGGGCGGACATTCAGAGTCAGTTAATATTGAGTTTGAAAAAGATTTTTCAATTTCTGAAATTTTTGAGATATTTTCGAAAACGCAAGGCGTTGTTTTGCAAGACAATATTTCTCAAAATATTTACCCGATGCCGCTATTGAGTGCCGAACGAGATGAAGTTTTTGTCGGAAGAATTCGAAAAGATTTTTCACAAAAAAATTCGTTAAATCTGTGGGTTGTTGCCGATAATTTGCGAAAAGGTGCTGCAACTAACGCTGTTCAAATTGCCGAATATTTACTCGAAAATCATTTAGTTTAACTTTTGTAAAAAAACTTTGCTGAATTTTCTCAAGTTTAGCAAAGTTTAACAAATTATTTTTATGAGAAAACAAGTAAAATTTATTTTTTCAAACCAACAAAACGAATACAAAGTCGTTTTAGAACGCAAAAAATTATTTTGCGGCATTTTGTGTTGTCTTTTAGCATTAATATTTCTGATTTTGTGGATTCTAAATTGGAATTTTCATTACTCGGTGCAATATTTAGTGAAAGATAAAAATACGAATCTCATTCTTGACAGTGCTGAGGTTTCGATTTTTTATCAAAAAAATAGCGAAAATTTTTCTCGCAAACAATTTACTGACAAAAATGGTTTTACAAAATTCGAAATGCCAAAAAGAAAATTGTATGAGATAATTTTTTCGAAAAATTCGCAAGATACTTTGAAAATTCTTGCTACGGCAAAACGTAAATGTTACACCGAAGGCAATGTTTCGGAATCTTTTTCGATTCTGAAAAATAAAACGCAAGATATTTTTCTCGAAAGTCGAAAAAAAGCAAAAGCCATTCTTGCCGATTTTGTGTTTGTTGTCGATGTAACAGGAAGCATGAGCGGCGGAATTGCAAATTTAAAAAATAATATTCTCTCGTTTATCGAAAATCTTGAAGCAGAAGGCGTAAGTTATGCCATTGGAATTGTTGTTTTCGGCGACGGCGTTTATGTTTACAATTCAGGAAATCTTTATACGAAAAAAGACGAAATTCTCGCCACAATAAACCAATTAAAAGTCGGCGAACGCGGACAAGGCGGCGGCGATTCTCCCGAAAATCAACTCGGAGCAATAGCCGATGCATCTGTTATGAATTTTCGAAAAACTTCGCAAAAATTTTTAATCATGTTAACTGATGCGGAATCTCACGAAAATGACGGGATTACCTCTTGGACTGTCGAAACATTAATCAAAAACCGTTTAAAAGCAAATAATATTTCTGTTTATCCTGTTTTCAACACAAAACAAGAGAAACAACGAAAACAATATATTCCCATCGCAGAGACAACCAATAAAAAGGGAAAATATTATGATATTTCTGATAAATTTGATGAAATTATCAAAGATATTGTCTCAAAAATCGAATGCGAATAGAAATATTTTTGTTTTTTCGAAAAAATTTCGTATTTTTGCAAAAAAAGAATCATTTTAAAAAATTTATAAAAAAATGGCTCGAATTGGTGTGTTTGTTTGTCATTGTGGAGAAAATATCTCTGCAACTGTTGACTGTAAAAAAGTGGCAGAAATTATTTCGCAACTCAAAGGTGTTGTTCATAGTGTTGATTATAAATATATGTGTTCCGACCCTGGACAAACATTGATAAAAGAAGCAATTCGCACAAAAAATTTGACAGGAATTGTTGTTGCCGCTTGCTCGCCGCGAATGCACGAACCAACTTTTCGAAAAGCATGTGCCGAGGCAGGACTTAATCCGTATCTTTGTGAAATGGCAAATTTACGAGAACATTGCTCTTGGGTACACGAAAAAAACGACTCAACAACAGAAAAAGCCATCGATATTGTGCGAACATTAGTCGAAAAGGTGAAAAAAAATAATGCGTTACAGCCAATTCGAGTACCAATTACTAAAACTGCTTTAGTCATCGGCGGCGGAATCGGCGGAATACAAGCCGCTCTCGATATTGCAAACGCAGGACATCAGGTAATTTTGCTTGAACGTTCACCTTCCATCGGTGGACATATGGCTCAACTTTCAGAAACTTTTCCAACTTTAGACTGCTCGCAATGTATTTTAACTCCAAGAATGGTCGAAGCGGCTCAACATCCAAATATTACTCTCTATACTTTCGCCGAATTAGAATCTCTCGAAGGTTTTATCGGCAATTTTAAAGCGAAAATTCGCAAAAAATCGAAAAGTATTGACGAAAAACTTTGCACAGGCTGCGGCGTTTGTACATTAAAATGTCCGAATAAAAAAATTCCGAATGAATTTGATGCGAATATCGGTTTTCGTTCTGCGATTTATGTGCCATTTCCGCAAGCAGTGCCGAATAAACCCGTCATTGACAAAGAAAATTGTACGTATTACAAAACAGGAAAATGTAAAGTGTGTGAAAAAGTGTGTCCCACTCAAGCGATTCGTTTTGATAAACCTGACGAAATTGTTGAACATCATATCGGGGCAATTGTTATCGCAACAGGTTTCGATATTAAACACACAGATTTTTTCCCCGAATACGGCTACGGTTTACACAAAGATATTATTGACGGTCTGCAATTTGAACGTCTTGCTTCTGCCTCGGGACCAACATTAGGGGCTATCAAACGACTCTCTGACGGCAAAGAACCAAAAACTGTCGTTTTTATCGCATGTGCAGGCTCGCGAGACGAAGCAAAAGGAATCGAATATTGTTCAAAAATTTGCTGTATGTACACTGCAAAACACGCAATGCTGTACAAACACAAAGTTCACGATGGAATTGCATACGTTTTTTATATGGATATTCGCGCAGCAGGAAAAATGTACGATGAATTTGTTCGAAGAGCCATTGAACAGGACAAAGTGCGTTACATTCGAGGCAGAGTCTCTACAATTTATGAAAAAAACGGCAAATTAATTGTCAAAGGTGCAGATACTTTGTTAAACGCAATGCCTGTCGAGATAGAAGCAGATATGGTCGTATTGGCAACCGCAGGAATCGCAAACAAAGGAGCAGAAGAGTTAGCCCAAAAACTTCATATTTCTTACGATTCGCACAAATTTTTCGCTGAAGCACACCCAAAACTTCGTCCCGTAGAGACAAACACGGCAGGAATATTTCTCGCAGGTGCTTGTCAAACGCCCAAAGATATTCCCGAAACTGTCGCACAAGCATCTGGTGCTGCAGCAAAAGTTTGCGGTTTATTCTCCCAAAACGAGTTAACGAGAGAACCAATAATCGCTGCCGTAAATCGAAATTCGTGTGTTGGCTGTTTTTTGTGTCAAAATGTTTGTCCGTATCAAGCAATTGAAAAGGAAGCAGTTAAGAATCGAGAAGGAAAAATATTGAAAAATATCGCAAAAATAAACGAAGGTTTGTGTCAAGGTTGCGGAACGTGTGTTGCGTTATGTCGTTCAAAATCAATAGATATTTACGGTTACAGCAACGACCAAGTCTTCGAAGAAGTTTATGCTTTGCTCAACGAATTTTAATCAAAAATTTCTGTCAGATTTAGAGAAATCTGACAGAAATTGCCAAAAAATTAATTTTATGAGGGAAAAAGAGAATTATATTTCGTTTAATACGATAAATTTTAACCAATTAAAAAAAATTGTAAACATTCAAGAAGTCGATTTCGAAGAGAAATTTAATGATTGGTTTAATTTTTCGTATCTCATTTCAGACGAGGAAACCTACTTTCTGAAAAATTTGATTAGCAAAAATAAATTTTTTATCTCAAGTTTCTCCGAAGACGAGTTGAAAGCCGAATTTTTGATTCCGCTGTTGAATCGGGTTTCGTTTTGGGTGAATAATAAACGTGCTTGGTATTCGCGTCCTTTGTCTGCAAAAATCAATAACGTTGAAATCGGCGGTTTTGCCGATTTTATGGTTGCTTGCGGCGATGAAAATCCCGAAAAACCGTATTTTTTCATACAGGAATTTAAACGAGAAGGGAAAACGGTGCATCCTAAGAATCAACTTCTTGCCGAAATGATTGTCGCAACAGAGTTAAATAAAACGATTTTTTTTTGCGGAGCATACATCACAGGCAGAGAATGGCATTTTGTGATTCTTGAAAAAAACGCTGACAATTTTTTTCAATATTACATTTCTCGCACTTTTGACTCAATGTATTTTCCCAATTTGTCTCAAATTTTTATAAATTTACAATTTATCAAGGAAAGTTTAAAAAATTAATTTTATGAGAAAAAAAGAGAATTATATTTCGTTTAATACGATAAATTTTAATCAATTAAAAAAAATTGTAAACATTCAAGAAGTCGATTTCGAAGAGAAATTTAATGATTGGTTTAATTTTTCGTATCTCATTTCAGACGAGGAAACCTACTTTCTGAAAAATTTGATTAGCAAAAATAAATTTTTTATCTCAAGTTTCTCCGAAGACGAGTTGAAAGCCGAATTTTTGATTCCGCTGTTGAATCGGGTTTCGTTTTGGGTGAATAATAAACGTGCTTGGTATTCGCGTCCTTTGTCTGCAAAAATCAATAACGTTGAAATCGGCGGTTTTGCCGATTTTATGGTTGCTTGCGGCGATGAAAATCCCGAAAAACCGTATTTTTTCATACAGGAATTTAAACGAGAAGGGAAAACGGTGCATCCTAAGAATCAACTTCTTGCCGAAATGATTGTCGCAACAGAGTTAAATAAAACGATTTTTTTTTGCGGAGCATACATCACAGGCAGAGAATGGCATTTTGTGATTCTTGAAAAAAACGCTGACAATTTTTTTCAATATTACATTTCTCGCACTTTTGACTCAATGTATTTTCCCAATTTGTCTCAAATTTTTATAAATTTACAATTTATCAAAGAAAGTTTAAAAAATTAATTTTATGAAACTGATTAAAATTTTTTGTATTTTATTTCTGTTTTTCGTTTGTGAATTTCTTTACTCGCAAGTTCCCGAAGGGTTTAATTATCAAGCAGTTGCACGCAATAATGACGGAACACCTATTGCAAACAAAGAGATTGTTGTTGAGATTTCGATTCTCAAGGACGGCGAAACAGGATTAGTTGCTTGGCAAGAAACGCACAAAGTTTTTACCAATTCTTACGGTTTATTTTATGCAGTTATTGGAAAAGGTACAAGCACCGAATTAGGTGTTTATCCGTCTTTTTCTGAAATAAATTGGGTGAATGGAACGTATTTTCTGAAAATTCGTGTCGATTTTGGGGCAGAAAAGTTCGGAAATGGACTTCTTGATATGGGAACTTCGCCCTTGTTGTCTGTTCCTTATGCTTTTTTGTCGAATAATGCGTACAAAGCAGAAGACTTGGTTCGCGATTCGAATCAAAAAACAAAAGTCAAACTCGTTGATTTATTAGATGTTGATGTTACCGATTTAACCGAAAATAAAACTCTTTTGTGGAACGGCACAAAATGGGTTGTTGCGTATGCCATCTCGGACCAATATCTCAAGTCTGACGGCAGTATTGACCTAACGGCAGATTGGAATATTTCTCAAAATAATATCATTTTAACAAACGGGAAAATTTTTGCAGCAGGATTAAGTCTCAATAATCAATTAGTTGAGACCATTTCTGTCGATACGTTGTTGAGAAATAATAGCAATTCTGCCCTTATTACCGAGAAAGCCGTTAAATCTTACGTTGATAATAAGTTCAAAATGGGGTATTGGACTCAAACTACACAAGATTTATATACAACCAACACGAATGTCAATGTTGGAGTCGGGACAAGAGCGGAGTCGGGTTATAAATTTCACGCACAAGTCGGCACTTCAGGATTTTTAGTAAAAGGCGATTTTAACAACGCCGCTGCAATTCCTGTTATCGCAGACGCCAAACCACGAATGATTTTTTACCCTTCAAAAGCTGCGTTTCGAGTCGGCGGTCTAAAAGATTTTTTTACTTACTGGAGCAAAGATTTTATCGGAGATTACTCCTTCGCTGCTGGTTTAGACGTACAAGCACGAGGGAAATATTCAGTTTCATTGGGATACAAAAATGTGGTCGGCACTAACGGCGAATGTGGTTTTGCTGTTGGTGAAGAAAATTCTGTCGAAGGACGAAATTCTTTCGCAGCAGGAAGTTCTAACGTAATCCCAACAGGTGTTTCAGAAGCATTTGCATTAGGAAAACGAAATAACGTCAAGGGAATGAACTCTTTTGCGTTAGGTTTCAAAAATAATACTTACGAGCTTTATTCGCTTGCTGTCGGCGAGGGAAATAACGCAGGATTATTGAACGGCAACACCGAAGGTTCGCAAATCGTTTTGGGAAGGTTCAATACGGCTGTTGCGTCTGCTTCTATTGCTGCAGGAAAAGGTTGTCAAACCGAGGGACCTTATTCCTTCGCTGTCGGCGATACTTGTCGCACAGGACAAAACGCCGAAGCCTCATTCGCTACTGGCGGAGCAACAAGAACTACGGGCAAATATAGTTTCGCTTCAGGCTTTTTCACAAAAGCCATTTCGCGAAACGAATTTGTTATCGGTCAATACAACACCGAATACGCAAACGCAAACACAAACAATTGGGTCGCAACAGACAGATTATTTGTCATCGGCGGCGGAACTTCCGAATCAAACAGAGCAGATTTATTAGTTGTGTGGAAAAACGGACAAACAGCCATCGGGACAAGTAATCCAGCCCAAATTGGTGGACATAAATTGTATGTTTTTGGAACAATCGGGACAAGTGCGGTTGCTATTTCTGTTCCTCTTATGAAAAATATTTCTCCGTTGAAAAATGTTTTAAGAGATATTTCGCAGCTGCAAGGAATTTCGTATCAAGAAAATTTAGAATCGCGTTTGCAATTTGGAATAAATCCTGAATTTCTCGAAAAAATTTATCCCAATTTAGTTTACACAAATGGAAATGGTGCAAAATCAATTAATTACATCGGACTTGTTCCTGTTTTGTTGCAAGCAATAAAGGAGCAACAAGACAAAATTCAGTCTCTTGAGGAACGGTTGAAAAAAATTGAGGAAAAATTAGAAAAAGAAAAGAAATAATTAGTTTTTATCATCTGCACGAAAAAACCGCTATGTCTTTAGCGTAGCGGATGAA
>DYQK01000251.1 GCA_020719385.1 Rikenella microfusus
GTGGGAAATAAATTTGTATCGTGGTACAAAAAGTTTAACTTTGAACATAAAGACCCGCAAATGACTAATTTTTTATCAGCGAACTTTAAAAGTTCGAACAGTAAGTATATAAACAAATAAAACGTAAAATGTTAAGAATGAACTATTTTACTTAATAGAAAAAAATCTTAGAAAACTCAAAAAAACGAAAACAGTGGGTTTCATGTTGTAGAGTAAGTGATAACGAATTTCAATTTGACAAAGCTAACCTTCTGATTATCAGATTTTCAAATTTTCAAATTTTCAAATTCGTTATACGATTTTGTTTATAATTAAAACATAGAAAACATGGGAAAAATAATAACCAAACTGGTAATAATCAATAATATTGATGAAGTTCTGTTCGAAGAAAGTATTATTACTGCCGATAAAATTCGGAGTGTACAAATTGACGACGTATTGATAGATACCGGAGCAACTACTTGGGCTCTACCTGCAAAATATATCGAAGAGTTGGGGTTGAAGTTGATGAAAACCGTAGCCGTATCAACAGCCACCGGAATAAGTGAACGAAAAATCTATCAAAACGTAAAAGTAAGGTTGTTAGAACGCTAAACAATTTGCGAATGCATAGAACTCCCCAACGAATCCCAGCCCTTACTCGGCGTAATTCCTTTGGAATCGATGGGTGTAGAATTAGATTTGCAAAACCAAAAACTGAAATTTTTGCCGTATGATCTTCTAAGTACCTATATTACAGTAATATAGCATTGCTTTTAATATTTGTAACAAGGCACAAAACAGCCGGATTTTTTAGTAAATCCGGCTGTTTTTATGAAATATGCATTGTAAAATACTGATAACAAGCAATATAGAAACAAAAAGCCCGCTGCGAAAAATACAGCGGGCTTTGTTTGGTTGTTTTTATTACAAATCTTTCATTATCAAGCATGTAGCCAGTTTGAGGTTTGAAAAATCAAATTCAAAAAAATCAATCGTTATAATGTCCTTTACACTGAGCAATAAAGAGTTGGTCGTTCTCAATTTTATAAACAAGCCGGTGTTCGTTGTTGATACGTCGCGACCAGTAACCGGTTAAGTCATGTTTTAATGCTTCTGGGTTGCCTTCGCCTTCGTAGGGAGTTCTTTGAATTGATTTGATAAGCTTGTTTATTTTATCGAAAATCTTTTTGTTTTCGATTGCCCACAATACATAATCTTCGTGTGCTTGGTTGTCGAAAGATATGGTTTTCATTTGGAAACCAATTGCTTCGACATGTTTTCAAACTCCTCGATGGTGTATGTCTTTAAATTTTTTCGGCGTTCAATATTTTCGACTGATTGAATTAATTTGTCGGAATATTTGAAAACTTCTTTTTTACTATCTGATGCTTTTTTTACAAATATTTCTATATCAGAGTTTTGGAACAAATGCTTTATTGACTCCAAAAAATCTTGATTAAGTTCGGCTGTGTTTAAACGGTATGTTGTAATCATAAATCTTTTTTTTACAAAATTACAGAATTTTACTTTATTACAAATCAAAAAATTTAATGAAAATGAAAAAAACACTGTTACAAATCAATTTATGTAAACAATAATCTATAAAATATTG
>DYQK01000040.1 GCA_020719385.1 Rikenella microfusus
AATATTTGTCGATTTATCGGCTTGATTTTAAAGCAGTTGTGAAAACAGAAGACGGAAAAGAGCAGAAAATTTTAATTGAAGTTCAAAAGTCTCGTTATCCTGACCCAATAGACCGTTTTCGACAATATCTCGGAGCAAATTATTTGCGAGGCGAAAAATATGTTGACGAGAAGGGCGTTGAGAAATTCCGTTCTTTGCCTATCATTTCGATTTATTTTCTTGGTTACTTGATGTCAGAATATCAAGAGCCTGCGATTTTTGTTGATAATCAAGTGTTTAACGCTGTTTCGAAAAAGAAAATTGACGTTAAAAACGATTTTGTGAAACTTTTAACTCATCAAACTTACATTATTCAAGTTTTGCGTATTCCTGTGCGTCCGAATTCTCGTTTGATGAAATTGTTGACTTTTTTCGACCAGACTCATCAAGTTGAGGGCAAAGATTATATTTTGAATGTTGAGTCAAATTCTTTGAACAAAGATTTCGTTGAACATCTGAATATTCCTGCCGAAAGTGATGAATTTGGGAGAAAGTTGCAGTTAGAGAAGGAATATACGACAGAATGGGAGCGAATTTCGATGGAGTTGGAGAGCAAGGACAAGGAATTGCGTGAGGAACGTGAAAAATCGCAAATCAAGGACAAGGAATTGGGTAAAAAAGACTCAATAATTGAAAATTTGGTTCGTACTCTGTTGCTTTCAGGCAAGTCAAAAGAGGAAATTTCAATTTTAACAGGAATTTCTGTTTCAGAAATTGAAAAATTTATTTAAAAAAAACAAAAACATTTCATTTTAATCAATTTTTATGGATATTTTAGTGCGAGTGTTGCAGTTAATTGCAAGTCTTTCGATTTTGGTTCTCGTTCACGAGTTTGGACATTTTATTTTTGCCCGCATCTTTCATACACGCGTAGAAAAATTTTATCTCTTTTTTAATCCTTGGTTTTCGTTGGTTACTTTTCAGAAGATAAACGGCAAATGGCAAACAAAATTTTTTGTTAAAGGCAAAGACGAAGAAACAGACGAGGAAAAAGCAACAACAAAATACGGAATTGGGTGGTTGCCTTTGGGCGGTTATGTTAAAATTTCAGGAATGATTGACGAGTCAATGGACAAAAATCAGATGTCTTTGCCTCCGCAACCTTATGAGTTTCGTTCAAAACCTGCTTGGCAGCGACTTTTTATTATGATTGGAGGAGTAATGGTGAATTTTATTCTCGCTTTTGTGCTTTATATTTTTATTTTATTTCATTATGGCGACGAATATTTGCCCGCAGCGAGTGTGAAAAATGGAATTATGTGTGTAGATTCTCTCGATTATGAAATTGGTTTACAAAACGGCGATAAAATTCTTGCTGTTGGAAATAAAAAAATCGAGGATTTTCACGATATTGTTCCTGAATTATTGCTCAACGACCCGAAGACTTTATTAATTTCTCGAAACGGACAAGAAATTTCGTTAAATGTTAAATCTGAAACGATTGGAAAAATAATTAAACAGACGAAAATTCGATTTTCGCCGCGTACTCCGTTTATTGCGGCAAGTTTTTCGAAAGAATCAAATGCCCAAAAGGCAGGAATGTTACCTGATGACAAAATTATTGGAATTGATACGTTGAAAATTGAGTTTTTCGATGAATTTAAAAAATATATTGCGAATTATAAGTCGAAAAATGTCGTTTTAACTGTCGAAAGAAATTCGCAAGAGGTAAAATTGAATGTCTTTGTTTCAAAAGAAGGAACAATTGGGGTTTATTCACAAATTGATTCTCGCAAATTTTTCGAACACAAAAGAGAGAAATATTCGTTTTTTCAAGCCATTCCCGCAGGAATCGAAAGAGGTTTTGTCGAGGTGAAAAATTATTTGAAACAAATAAAATTAATCATTTTTTCTCCCGAAACAAAAGCATACGAATCTGTCGGCGGCTTCGGAGCAATAGCAAGTATTTTCCCCACAGAGTTGGTTATTGAAATTTTTTGGCGATTAACAGCGTTGCTTTCTATAATGTTGGCGGTTGTGAATTTGTTGCCGATTCCTGCACTTGACGGCGGACACGTAATGTTTTTGTTGTACGAAATTATTAGTCGCAGAAAACCAAGTTTGCGAGTGCTTGAAGTAGCCCAAATTATCGGAATGATTTTGCTTTTCGCACTTTTGATTTACGCAAACGGCAATGACGTAATGAAACTTTTTAGATAAAATTTATCTCAAAAAGTAAAAACCTTCAGAAAATCTGAAGGTTTTTATCTCAAAAAAATTTATTCTAACGAATGTACAACTAAACCGCTTCGAAGTTTTGGTTCGAACCAAGTAGTTTTTGGCGGCATAATGTTGTTTGTGTCGGCGATATTCATTAATTGTTCCATCGTAACGGGATAAAGTGCAAACGCAGCTTTCATTTCTCCGCTGTCAACTCGTTTTTTCAATTCACCTAATCCTCGTATTCCTCCTACAAAATCAATTCTTTTCGAAGTTCGCAGGTCTTTAATATCAAGAATTTCGTCGAGAACCAATTTCGAAAGAATCGTTACATCAAGAACGCCTATTGGGTCGAGGTCGTTGTATGTTCCGCGTTTCGCTTTCATCGAATACCAATGTCCTTCGAGATACATTCCGAAGGTATGAAGTTCGGCAGGTTTATAAATTTCTGTTCCTTCATCTTTGATGTCGAAAGATTTTTTTAACTTCTCAATAAAATCGGAAGCGGTTAAACCGTTTAAATCTTTCACCACGCGGTTATAGTCGATAATTGTTAACTGACTTGATGGGAAATGAACTGCCAAAAAGAAATTATATTCCTCTTGTCCTGTGTGTTTTGGGTTTTGCTCTCGTTTTTCTTTGCCGACCAAGGCAGCCGCCGCAGTTCTGTGATGACCATCTGCAACGTAAGTATACGGAATTTTCGCAAATAATTCAACAATTCTGTCAATAGTTGTCTTCTCTGCGATAGTCCAAAAACTATGTATGATTCCATCAACAGAGACAAAATCGTATTCAGGTTTTTGAGATTTAACAATATTTTCGACAATTTCGTTAATCTCAGGTACATCGGGATAAGCAAAGAAAACGGGTTCCATATTTGCATTTGTGATTCGCACATGCTTCATACGGTCTTCTTCTTTGTCTTTGCGGGTGAGTTCGTGTTTTTTGATAATGTTATTGAGATAATCCTCAACCGCCGCACAACCAACTATTCCATATTGCGTTTTATTGTTCATCGTTTGTGCATAAATGTAAAGCATTTCGTTTTTATCTTGAACCAGCCATCCTTTTTTTCGATATTCGGCAAAATTTTCTTTTGCGGTGTCATAAACTACGTCTGCGTGTTCGTCAATGCCGACAGGAAGGTCAATTTCAGGTTTAATGATGTGTAGCAACGAATAAGGATTTCCATTTGCTTCGATTCTTGCTTCAGCCGTATTTAAAACGTCATAAGGACGCGAGGCAACAAATTGAGCGATTTTTTCGGGAGGACAAAGTCCTTTGAATGCTTTGAGAATAGCCATAAATTTTTGTTTAGTGAAATTAAACTTTGTGCAAAAATAATATTTTTTTTTACATTTCACAAAAATTTCTCAATATTTTTTCAAAAAAAGTTGAGAAATAAAAAACTTCTCAACGAAAAAGTTGAGAAGTTGGGGTTTTTGATATGAAAAAATTGTTTAATTACCGTCTTCGAGATTTAAAACTTGTTCGAAAGAATCGTCTGTAGGCGAGCAAGTGTATGTGCCTTCGTAATGACTCCATTTCGTCATGTTCATTCCTGTCATTTCTTTGATTCTTGCGTCAGAGGTAGAAGCCGAGGCGGCAACTTTACCTGTGTAGACTATTTGTCCGAGCAAATTTCGTTTATATTCCAATGTAGCAGGAAAAGATTTCGACCAGAAATACCATTTCGCAGAAGCACCGTGTTTGTTAGCAACATCCCAAAAGGAGTAATACCACGGTTTTAAGTCTTGCAACGCAGAAACCATGTCCATCATATTGTAACCATTTAAACTTCCTGATAAAAGCGAAGATTTATGTTGCTCTAATGCAAAAGCAAATTCGTTTTGAACATCAATAGTGTATTGCGAGATAATATAACTTGTGAGTGTTGGAATTCGTTTTGCTTCGGTGTAAGCAACTAAATCTGCTTCTTTTAACAACTATTGTTGAAAACTGCCGTCAGTCCAAGCAGGGTCGAGATAAGCAATGCGTTTAGGAACTAAATGAGATAAACCGCGTTCAGTCAATTTTTTTACTCCATAAGCAACAACTTGATGTCCAAAAGAGTAACCAACCAAGCGAATAGTGAAATTTGTTTGATTTTGCATTGCTTTTGTGTATGTGTCATAAAATAATTCGCCGATTCTTTTATTCGGAACATTTGTGTATTCATAATTTCCATCACTTTTCTTCCAACGATTTTTAGACGAAGAGTTTACTGACCAAATTTTTGCTTCTGCATCCCACGGATAAGACTCATCTGCGAATTGAGTCCACATAAAAACGCCGACATTATAACCGTCATCAATCCATTTATTTTGTGTCCAAACATCAATGTTGTTTTGGTCGTTGCTGTACACCCAACGCATGTCAGGTCTGCCTTTCGAAGAAACGCCTCCTGGTTGCCAACCAAAAGACAAAATCACTGTTGGTTTCGAAGGAGAATAAAACGGATTTGATTCTCCCGAAATGGCTTTCTGATAATCGCCATTTTTTCCTAACCAATAAATCCCATAATGCAATTTATCCCAATTATAAATGTTAACCGTTGTTGTTTGATTTACCCATTGCACCGAAGAAACCGAAATTAAACCGACAACGTAAACAGGAATATAAGTATAATTGTTATAAATCATTGGGGCAACTTCCAAAGTCATACCTTCGCCATTTACAATAGCAAATCGACCATCAATCCACAATGTTATTGACTGATTCCCTTTTGTAGCAACAACTTTGCGTTCAGTGCCGTACCAAGTAACGGTAAAACCTAATTGCGTGAAAATAAAATTCATCGGCAACATTGTTCGATTATTGACAATTATTGCCCCTTGCCCTGATGGAAGAGCGGTTAAAATATCGTTGATACGAATCAAAATTGCTTTTTCAGAATTCGCAATATTTTTTAAAGTTACAGCATCAAATTCTTGCGGAGCAACAACTTTTGATTCCTGCTGTAAAGCCGTTTTCGTTGATTTTTTATTCGAAGGCTGCATTTCAGATTCTTTCTCGCAACCCCCAAAAAGTAAGTATCAACAAACTTGCGATGAAAGGAAAAAATATTTTTTTCATTTGACTTGGAAAAATCGAGTTAATAAAATAAAATTTGTTTTAAAATTCGTTGCAAAGTAAACAAAAATTTACATTAATCGCAAGAGAAATCTTGTTGAAGTTGCGAAAAACGAAGTTAAAGTTGCAAAAAGCGGGGTTGAACTTGTTTTTACAAAATAAAATTTTTATCTTTGCAAAAAATTTTTTATGAATCAACACAGAAAAAGAGACATTCGCACTATTCCCAAAAAAGAATTAACCGAATTTTTGACTGCTCACAACGAAAAATCTTTTCGAAGCACACAAATTTTTCAATGGCTGTGGCAAAAAGGAAGTACGTCATTTCGAGAAATGACTAATTTGTCTGAAGAATTGCGAGAAACTCTTGACGCAAATTTTATTTTTAAATCATTAAATCCTGTTGATATTCAAAAATCGACTGACCAAACCATCAAAACTTGCTTTCAACTCTATGATAATCAACTTGTTGAGAGTGTTTTGATTCCTTCTCCAAATACTCTCACGGCTTGTCTCTCGACGCAGGTTGGGTGTCCGCTGAATTGTAAATTTTGTGCGACAGGGAAAATGGGGTTTAAATGTAACTTGACCGTCGGCGAAATCTTTGACCAAATAATTTTTTTGCAAAAACAAGCACAAGAATCGTTTAATCAAGCACTTACGAATATTGTTTTTATGGGAATGGGCGAACCGTTGTTAAATTATAGCAATGTTTTGTCTGCAATAGAAAAAATCACTTCTCCCGAAGGTCTCGGAATTTCACCAAGCAGAATCACGCTCTCAACAGCAGGTATCTCTCGACAAATCAAGCAGTTAGCAGACGACAAAGTGCGTTTTAATTTGGCAATCTCGCTGCACACAGCAGATAATAATAAACGAAACCATTTAATGCCTGTAAATCATTCGTGTAATTTGGAAATGTTGCAAGAAGCAATTATTTATTTTCACCAAAAAACATCGCAACGAGTAACTATCGAGTACGTTTTATTGAAAAATTTTAACGATTCTTTGATTGACGCACAAAAATTAGCGAGATTTTGTAAAGAATTTCCGTGTAAAATTAATTTGATGGAATATAATTTTGTTGAAAATTTACCTTTTCAAAAATCGGACAAAGAAAATTTCGAAAAATTCGAGAATTTTTTGAAAAGTAAAAATATCATTGTCAACCGAAGGCACAGCAAAGGAGATGGAATTGATGCCGCATGCGGACAATTAGCAAATAAAACAAAAATAAATTTAATTTAACGAAATTTAAAAAAAATATTTTTTTGTTTTGTTGAAAAAAAAGTTTAAATTTGCAATTTGTAATGAATCTCATTATTGAATGTCAAATTTTTTGCGAAATATTGCGTTAATATTTTTTTTGTTCTTTGCGATTTGCGAATCTCAAGGACAAGATATTTCATTTTCGCAATATTATTCCAATGCGATGCACTTAAATCCTGCTTTAACGGGCAATTCCTACGTTCCGCGTTTGTCTTTTCAATATCGAAATCAATGGACAGGATTAGAATCAACTTTTGCAAATTACTCAGCAAGTTTCGACACTTATATCGAAGCACTACGCGGCGGACTCGGACTACAAATTCTCGACGAAGACCAAGCAAGCGGAACAATTAACGCACTCTCAGCAAATTTAAACTATTCTTTTTACTCAACATTCTCCCGAAAATATGTTTTAAAAATGGGTTTTCAGGTTTCGTATTTTCAGTCAAGTTTAAATTGGGACAAATTAATTTTCAGCGATATGATTGACCCACTCACAGGAAAAATCGTTTCAGGAAAAGAAGTAAAAATCACTTCCTCCGACAGAGCCATTGATTTCTCAACAGGAATCACTTTTGGAACAAAAAATTTTCATCTCGGAGTCGCAGCGAATCATATTACAAAAGCTCAACTCGTCAATAACGACTCTCTCACCGATTTATTGCCGTTAAAATTGACGTTTCACGCAGGAACAGACCTAACTCTCGCCAAAGAAACAAAGAAAAAAAACGCAACAACTCTCGCGATACGTTTAATGTTTCAACAACAAAAGATTTTTCAACAGATAAATTATCATTTATCTCTCACAAAAAAACCTTTTCGATGCGGAATTGCTTTGCGACAACATTTTTCACCGCAAATCAACACTGACGCAATGATAGTTTTACTCGGAATTGTCAGCAATACTTTCGAAATGAATTATAGTTATGACATAACTCTCTCAAAATTAACGCAAGCAACAAGCGGCTCTCACGAAATTTCATTGATAATTTATTTTTTAAATTATAATTCACAGAAAAAAAATACGCCACATGCTATAGAATGTCCGAAATAATAATTTTTGAAAACAAATTTTTTATGAGTATTTTACTAAATAAAAATTCTCGCATCTTGGTGCAAGGTTTTACAGGAAGCGAAGGAACGTTTCACGCAACACAAATGATAGAATACGGAACTAATGTTGTCGGCGGAGTAACTCCCGAAAAAGGTGGACAAATTCATTTGGAAAAACCTGTCTTTAACACCGTTCAAGAAGCCGTAAAAGCGACTAACGCCGATGTTTCTGTCATTTTTGTCCCACCATCTTTTGCCGCAGACGCAATTATGGAAGCCGCAGAAGCCGAAATCAGACTTGTTGTCTGTATTACTGAAGGAATCCCTGTTTCAGATATGGTTAAAGTGAAATCTTTTTTACACTCGAAAAATACACGTTTAATTGGTCCAAATTGTCCAGGAATAATCACGCCAGGCGAAGCGAAAGTCGGAATAATGCCAGGATTTATCCACAAAAAAGGCAACATTGGAATTGTCTCTCGCTCAGGAACATTGACCTATGAAGCTGTTTTTCAAGTTTCAGAACTTGGTTTGGGACAATCTACCTGCATCGGAATCGGCGGAGACCCAATCATCGGAACTACAACATTAGACGCAATAAAACTTTTCAACGAAGACCCCGAAACCGAAGGAATCGTTATGATAGGCGAAATCGGCGGCTCAATGGAGACAGAAGCGGCAAAATGGTTAAAAGAAAACGCAAAAAAACCCGTTGTCGGTTTCATTGCGGGACAAACTGCCCCAAAAGGCAGACGAATGGGACACGCAGGGGCAATTATCGGTGGAAAAGATGACACAGCAGCCGCAAAAATGGCAATTATGCAAGAATGCGGAATTCTCGTTGTTGAATCGCCTGCAAACATCGGAGTAACAATGAAAAATGCCCTAAAAATTTAACTTTTTTTAACAAAAAATTGAACAACCTGTCAGATTTTCAAAAATTCTGACAGGTTTAAAAATTAAAAATTTTGAAATGAAAATTTACACAGATATTTCTCTCAAAGAAAAAAATACTTTTCGCATAAATTCTATTGCCCGCACTTTTATCGAAATTGAAAATGTTGATGAGGCAAAAGAAATTTTGCGAACCTCAAATTCCCCAATTTTTTTGGGTGAAGGCAGCAATACGTTGTTTATTTCTGCGAATATCGAGAAACCAATTTTTTCGCCGCAAATAAAAGGTATAAAAATTATCCACGAAACCAATGATTTCGTGGATATAAAAGTCGGTGCAGGTGAAAATTTTGATAAATTTGTCGAGTTTGCTGTTGAAAATAATTATTTCGGTGTTGAAAATTTGTCAGGAATTTATGGTTCTGTCGGTGCGGCACCTGTGCAAAATATCGGTGCTTACGGCGTCGAGATAAAAAATGTGATTTTAGAAGTAGAAACCGTTTCGCTGCAAAATTTTGAAACGAAAATGTTTACAAACTCAGAATGTCAGTTTGCTTATCGAGAAAGTATTTTCAAAACTCATCAATATTTTATCACTTCGGTAACTTTTCGTTTGTCGAAAATTCCGTTTTATTCACTTGATTATCAAGATATTAAAGAAGAATTACGAGATAAAAATCTCTCGTTAAAAATCCTTCGCAAAGCGATTCTTGATATTCGAAATCGAAAATTACTTGATATTAAAAAATTTGCGAATGCAGGAAGTTTTTTTAAAAATCCGTTTGTCGAGAATGAAAAAATTATAGAATTGCAAAAACAATTTTCAGAATTGCCCGTTTTTACTGACAAAATGACAGGAAAATCGAAATTATCTGCGGCTTTTCTCATCGAAAAGTGCGGTTTCAAAGGAAAACAAAACGGAAATGTGGCAGTCTCAAATTTTCATTCGTTAATAATTGTCAATATTGACGGCAAAGCATCAGGTCTTGAGATTTTCAATTTTGCAAAAGAAATTCAGGAATCGGTGAAAAAAACCTTCGGGGTAACATTAGAAATTGAACCTTCTTGCGTTTAACTAATTTTCGGATTTATTTTTATCTTCAAATTTTTTCCAACAAAATAAAAAATCTTCGTTGTCTAAGATTGCGATAATTTCAGAAAGTTGCGGATTCGTTTTCAAATGAATCGACAAATCTTGAGCGACATAATATTGAGTTTCGTAACGCATTTCGGGCATTTCGCGGTTTATTTCGTGAATTATCTCGGTGTTAATCGCTTTTTTTGCTGCCATTCTGCACAACACAACAATTGCCGTTGCCTGCGTCCAGTCGTAGACGCCAAACGCATAACTCCGCAAAAACGGTATTGCGTCTTGCCCAAAATTCAATAACAATTCGAAAATCGAAAATTGACAAATTGCCAACCATTGCCCCAAACCCAAGCCGTAATCGTTTTTAGTTTGCGGTGCATTGTGCAGACGCGAGAGCAAATAATTCGCATTTTTGATAGAGATTTGTTGCGAAACTTCCGCCGCAAACGCTTGAAATGCCAACGTTCCTTCCTCAATTAAACATTCAGAAAGTTCAACTATAAAAGTGTCTAATTTTTCGTTTATTTGCATATTTTTCAAAAAATTTTTTTACAAAGATAAAATTTTTTACTTTTGTAAAAAACTTTTAACAAAGAAATATGAAAAAATATTCACTTTTAACTTTTTTTGGGAGATATTTTCTCGTTTTATCGATTCTTTTGGGGATTTTTTGGGCAAAAGATAAATTTTTTCCTGCAAAAAATATTGAGAAAACAGATTTTTTTCTCAATATGAATTCTAAACTTGCTGATAGCGTTTTAAAAACATTGTCGTTGGAAGAAAAAATTGCATTAATTTTTCCTTATAAAAGTGAAAAAACGTTAAATTTTATAAATTTATATGATTTTAACGAACATTTTTTATCTGATTCTGCCGATTTTCCGACAAAATATTCTCTCGAAGCAATTTTTAACGATACGTTATTGAACGAAACTGCAAAATTTTTGTCTGAAAATTTTAAAATTTTAAACGGACAAAATTTAACTTTGCCGTCAATGGAAGTTCCTTATTTTCAAGATTTTAATTACAGAAAACATTGGTTAAATCGCACTTCGATATTTTTGCGAAATTTCCAAAAACAAAATATTTTAACAGGTGTTGAAATCAATATTTCTCTTGATTCAAAGCAGGATTCAGCGTTATTGATTGAGTGTTTTAAACCGTTGATAAATCAAAAATTGGCGTTTGTGCTTGCCGATGAAAACTATTTTTTGTTAAAAAATGTTAAAACAAAACTTTCCACTTCACAATTTTTAGAGAAACATTTGAAGTTTATAGGTCTTTTCGCTGCGAAAGTGTTTTATGAAGAGCAAAATTTTGATAAAAAACTAAAAAATTTGTTAAATACTTCTGTCGATATTGTTTTCTCAAATCACCTTTCTGAGGTTTATAAAATTGTCGCAAAACTTGTCAAAACGAATCAAGTGAGTCTTTCTCGCATTAATCAAAAAGTAAAAAGAATTTTGCTTGCCAAACAATGGTCTGACAAAAAATCACCTAATAATTTGAAAATCAATGATTTAGAAAAAATTTTATTATTTCGTAAAATTCTTGAAAATTCTTTAACATTAGTTAAAAATGATGAAAAAATTGTCCCTTTAACGCAACTGCACAAAAAATTATTTGGAATAATTTATGTTGGTGATTTTAGTTTGCCGCATTTTGAGAAATATTTTAATTTGTATGATTCTGTGCAAATTTTTCGTTTTTCGAAAGAAAATTTGAAAAAGCGAAATATTTTTTCTTTTCCCAAAGAAATTAACGTTATTGCGTTGATAATCAATGATATAGAAATAGATTCGGCTGAGATAAATTTTCTGACAAAAACGTTGCAAAAAAATAATTTGCGGGCAAAAATTATTGCGATAAATTTCGGTAATCCGTTGAAAATTAAGAATTTGCAAAAAATTTCGACCATTTTGCAAGTTTACAACCATTCGCCGTCCGAGCAGCAATTTGCGGCACAGATTTTATTCGGCGGAAGTGCTGCGAAGGGTAAATTTCCAATTTTTATTGGGAAAAATATTGCTTTTTCGCAAGGTTTTGAGACAAATATTTCTCGTTTAAAATACACTTTGCCCGAAGAATCGGGCTTTTCGAGTGAAGTTTTGCAAAAAATTGACTCAACAATTTTCGATGCCATCGCACGGGAGGCGTTTCCGTCTTGTCAGGTTTTTGTGGCAAAAGCGGGCGAGGTTTTTTATCATAAAAGTTTTGGAAAACCAACTTACGAGAGCGTTGAAAAGTCGAAACTTACGAATATTTACGATTTAGCGTCAATAACGAAAATTTTTGCGGCAACAATTTCGGCAATGAAAATGGTTGACAAAGGCAACATTTCGCTTGATGATGAACTTGAAAAATTTTTTAAAAACACAGAAATTGATTATAAAAATATCAAAACGGACACAATTATTCGCCGCGATACGTTGAAAATTAAGGATTTTAAGAAATTAACTTTGAAAATGGACACTTTTCATCTCAACGATTCGCTTCTTGTTTCTGTTGATACGTTGATTTTTACGGTTACGCCGAGGCTGAATATTTTTAAAGTGAAATTGCGAGATTTATTGCGGCACGAATCAGGAATTACACCTTCGTTGCCGATTTTGCGATATATTTTGTCTCCGAAATCGAAGGATTTTCTGTTATATTTCTCAACTTCGAAGTTAAAAGATAGTGCAGAAATCGAAATTACGAAAAATTTATATTTTCGACAGAAATATTTTGATACGCTTTGGGCAGACATTAAACGTTTTCGCGTTTATTCGCAAAAAATTTTTCAATACATCGATGTCAATATGATTCTTTTGCAGCAGGCAATAGATTCGGTGAATAATAAAAATTTGAATGAATTTTTGTTTGAGAATTTTTACGAGCAACTTGGTTTGCAAAATACGACTTATTTGCCGTTAAAACGTTTCAGAAAGCATCGGATTATTCCGACTGCGTTGGACAAATATTGGCGTCAAGAGGTTTTGCAGGGTTATGTTCACGATGAATCGGCGGCGTTTTTGGGCGGCATTTCAGGTAACGCAGGACTTTTTAGCAACGCAAACGATTTAGGAATTATCTCGCAAATGCTTTTAAACAAAGGGATTTATGGCGGTGAACGTTATCTTTCGCCGCAAATTGTTGAGATTTTTACGAAACAGCAGGAGAATTCTAAACGCGGACTCGGTTTTGACCGATATTGGTTGAAAAATACGAATGTTGAGTGTTATGGGCATTCGGGTTTTACGGGCAATTATGTGTGGATTGATGAGAAAAATGAGTTGATTTTTATATTTCTCTCGAATAGAATTTACCCGAATGTTAAAAATTGGAAACTTATTTCGTTAAAAATCAATGAGAAACTTTTAAAAATCGTTCATTCTGCGAAAAAATGAGAAAAAAAATTTAATTTTGCGTCATAATTAAAAATAATTTTTCGTATGAAAAATCGAAGTTTGGTTTCTATAACCGATTATTCAAGAGATGAAATTTTAAAAATTTTATCCTTGGCAGCAGAGTTTGAGTCAAAACCTTCGCAAAATTTGTTGTCGGGCAAAGTTGTTGCCACCTTATTTTTCGAGCCTTCCACTCGAACGCGTTTGAGTTTTGAGAGTGCGGTCAATCGATTAGGTGGCAGCGTTATTGGTTTTACGGATTCGAGTTCTTCGAGTGTTAGCAAAGGCGAGTCGCTGAAAGATACGATAAAAACGGTTAGCAATTACAGTGATTTAATTGTTATGCGTCATCCTTTGGAGGGCAGTGCGAAATATGCGAGCGAGGTTGCGTCAGTTCCTGTTGTGAATGCGGGAGACGGTGCGAACCAACATCCCACACAAACCCTTCTCGATTTGTATTCGATTCAAAAAACCCAAAAAAATATCGAGAAATTAAATATTTGTTTGGTCGGTGATTTAAAATATGGTCGCACGGTTCACTCTTTGTTGATGGCTTTGTCGTATTTTAAACCTGTTTTTTATTTTGTTTCTCATTCGAGTTTGCAAATTCCAAATGAGTACAAGATTTTTTTACGCGAACATTCTATTGAGTTTTACGAGAGTGCAGAATTACGCGAATTTTTATCTGTTGCGGATATTGCGTACATTACGCGCGTGCAGCGAGAGCGTTTTTCTGAGCCGATGGAGTACGAGAAAACGAAAAATGCGTGTATTTTGCGTGGCGAGATGTTGGAAAATACAAAATCGAATTTGAAAATTTTGCATCCGCTTCCGCGCGTGAACGAGATAACTACCGATGTTGACAATAGTGAGAAGGCATATTATTTCACTCAAGCGTTGAACGGTGTTTTTGTGCGTCAGGCAATTATAACTTCGATTTTAGGTTTAGTGTGAAAAAGAATTCTCACCAAATTTGAAACATTTAGATTTGGTGAGAGTTTTTAGAAAATTTTTATATTGGTTTTTACAATTTCTCAATAAATTGAGTAAATTTTTCTACTGCTTTTTCAGTTTCCTCCACGTAACCTTGATGTCCCGAATGTTCTAATATTAAAACTTCCGAATGAATGGGCAATTTTATTTTTTCTAAAATGTTAAAAGGCACAAAATTGTCGTGCATTCCGATGATATACAAAAACGGTAACTCTGTTTTGGCAAGCAATTCTGAACGATTTGGGCGAATTTTCATTCCCTCTAAGGATGCAATTATTGATTCAGCGGGCGTGTTGAGTGAAATATTTTGAAAAATTTCTATCTCTGTTGCGAATTTTTCGAGATTAAAAATGGCGAATGTTTTTGGAGTGTGCAACCGACAAACACGGTTTTTTTCACCCATTTTTATCAACATAATTTCTTGATTTCGTTTTTCTTTTTTCTCGTCAGTATCAGCCAAGGGCGAGGCGTGAAATAACGAAAAACCAAGTAAACGTTTCGCAAATTTCTCTAAAAATGCTAACGCAACATAACCTCCCATCGAATGTCCGATGAGAAAACATTTGTCAATTTTTAAAAAATCAAGGAGAAAATGCACCGCTTCAGCCATTGAGTCCATTGTTTGTACTGAATTTGTGTTACCTGATTCGCCGTGTCCGAGCAAATCTATTGAGATAATTCGGAATTTTTTAGACAATTCTGCGGCAAATTTGCCCCAAACTTCTTTCGATTCTACGTAACCGTGCAATAAAACAACAACTTTACCTGCACCGACATCTGTGAACGAAATATTTGTATTTTGAAAATTTAATTTCATAAAGAAAATTTTTTACAAAAATATAAATTTTTTCTTTTTTTACAAAAAAAAAATCGATTCTTTAACGGAATCGATTTTTTTTCGTTTATTTTTTGCCGAGTTTCGTATTTGCACGAGCAATATACATCTCAAAGATTCATTATTTAGCGTTCAATTTTTCCAACAACTCTTGAATTAACTTTTCTTTTTCCAAAAGTTGCTGATTTTGTTCATGCAAAATTTGGTCTTTCTCTTGCAAAAGTTGTTCTTGCTCTTTGTTTTTTGATTTTAACGCAAATTTTTCTCGTTGTTCGTTTTGAAAAACCGCTTCGTACAAAGTCTGATTAAACAACCATTCTGCCTCAATTTGAAACCCCAACACCGTAACACTTTTCACTATTCCTGCGCTGCATGCGATGAGCAGTTTGTATTCGTTTTTTTGTAAAAAATATTGTTCAATGGTTTGTTTTCTGGGGTCAATGATCCAATATTCTAAAACACCATGGGCGGCATAATCATTAAACTTTATGCCTCTGTCGCGTTTGGCTGTCGATTTAGATAAAATTTCAACGACAAAAGTTGGTGGCGGAAACAATTGTTGTTCAGAAACAAATTTTTCGCGTTGCTCGGAAGTGAAAAAACACAAATCAGGTTGATAACTGTTTCGCGTAAAATGAAGTGTAATTTTTTCATATCCGACAAAACCCAACGAATACAAGACAACGTAAGATTCCAACAACGTCAAAAGACGTCTGCCGACTTCGTTATGTTCAATTTTTACAGGAGAGTGAAAAATGGGTTTGCCGTTAATAAATTCTGCTTTGTCTTTTGGGGTTATTCGTTCATAGAATTTATTTCGCCGTTTTTCCTCATCGGTGAGAGCGATTTTTAACTCTTCCGATAACGTTTTGATATTCGGCAACTTCAACAATTTATTGAGAGTTATTTCCATAAACTTGGAATGAAAAAATTTTCACAAAGGTAAGAAAAATTTTGAGAAACAAAAACTATTTCTCGAAAAATTTCGGGGAATTTTTGAATATAAAATTTCTTTTTTTACAAAAAAAAAAAATCGATTCTTTAACGGAATCGATTTTTATTCGTTTATTTTTTGCCGAGTTTCGTATTTGCACGAGCAATGTATTTGTCTATTAAACGTCCTTCTGCGGAGCGCGGGAATTTTTGTTTAATAGTTTCATAAATCGAAAGAGCAGACTGAAAATCGTTTTTCTCTTCTAAGGCAAGCGCTGCTTTTAACAAAAACATCGGAGCAAGAAACGAATTATCGGATTCTCCAGCTTTTTTGTATTGAGCAATTGCCTCATCAATTTGTCCTTTTTCCAAGTACGCATCACCTAATGCTCCTTTTGCAAGCGGAGCAATCATTTTGTCTTTGCTGCTAAAATCTTTGAGATGTTTAATCGCATTGTCAAATTCGCCGATGTGGAGATACGAAATTCCTGCGTAATAATATGCTAAATTTCCTGCCTTCGTACTTCCATACTCATCAATAATACGGAGAAAACCTGGGTAATTTGCGTCACCGTTGAGAGCAAGTTTGAAGGAATCTTGTTCGAAGTAACGTTCTGCGACAAACATTTGTTTTAGAGCCTTTTCCTCGCGTGGTTTTTGATAAAAACGAGAATAAACAATGTATCCTCCGACAATTATCGCTATCGCCGCGACTACAGCAATGATAATTTTTTTGTTTTCCTCAAGAATTCGTTCCGTTTTTGAAAACGTTTCCTGCACAAATTCGAGATTGTTTTCTGATTCTACGGGAGTGTGTTTTGCCATGTATTTTTTAGAAATTAAAATTTAATTGCAATTTTGGGGGCAAAGATAAGTTTTTTATCAATATTGTAAAATTTTTTTCCTATTTTTATAAAAAAATTTCTATTTTTGTACCCCAATTTAAAACGTTAATTCGAAATGAAAAAGTTATTTTTAACCGTTTTTGTAATGTGTCTTCTCACTTCGATAGACAGTTTCGCCCAAAAATTCGGCTATATTGACACGGAATACATTCTTAGTAAAATTCCTGCTTACGCCGAGGCACAAAAAAAATTAGATGAACTTTCAGCCGTTTGGCAAAAAGAAGTTGAGGCAAAATATTCCGAAGTGGAGCAGAAATACAAGGATTTTCAGAACGAAAAGGTCCTTTTGTCTGAAGAAATGCGTCGAAAAAAAGAAGAAGAAATTCTTGCAAAAGAGAAAGAAGCGAAAGATTTGCAAAAAAAATACTTCGGCAAAGAAGGCGAATTGTTCAAAAAACGTCAAGAATTAGTGAAACCAATTCAAGACGAAATTTTTAATGCCGTTAAAGAGTTGGCAAACGAAGGCGGCTACGCAATTATTTTTGACACCGCAACTGGCGGAAACATTTTATTCAGTGACTCGAAATACGACAAAAGCGATGAAGTCCTGAAAAAAATGGGCTACGGAAATTAAATTTTTCACCATAAAACATCACACAAGAATGAGAAAATCACATTTCTCCACCATTTTTTTATTGGCAATTGCTTTTTTATTGCCAACGGTTTTGAACGCACAACCCAAATATAAGTTTGGGCATATCGACTCACAAGTACTTTTCGACCAAATGCCTGAGAAGGACAAGGCACAGAAGGAGTTGGAAAAAGAAGCAAAATCTTTGGAAGACCAACTGGAGTTGATGCAAGTCGAGGCAAATAAAAAGTACAACGAATTAATCGAAAATGAGAAATTAGACAAAAGCAGCGACAAGAAATGGACCTCAGCGATTCGAGAATATAAGGAAAAAGAAATCAAAGACCTTCAAAATCGAATACAAGAGTTTCAAATGTCTGCTCAGCAAACTTTACAGAAAAAACGCAACGAATTATTGCAGCCCATTACCGAGAAAATTAACAAAGCAATTAAAAAAGTCGCCGAACAAAACGGTTTCACGTACATTTTTGAAGTAAATATGTTGCTTTATTTCTCTAAAGACAGCGAAGACATCACTCCATTGGTGAAAAAAGAATTGGGTTTACAATAAAAAATTCTTTGATTATTGCGACAAAAAATTCCATTTTTTTAAAAGTGGAATTTTTTTGTTTAACAAAAATGATAAAAATTTCTATTTTCAAATTAAATTTTTTATTTTTGCAGCACAAATTTTAATTTTTATGAAAAGAGTTTTGAAAAAAATTTTAAAAATTATCGGAATTGTTGTTGTGATTCTTGCTCTCGCAGGCGGTGGTTTTCTCGGTTATATGAAGTGGATTTTTAAACCCAAAACTTTCGAAGCATTCAATTTGATTCCGCAAAACACTATTTTTGTCGTTGAAACTACAGATTTGTCCCAAGCATGGACAACAATTAGCAACAGTCATATCTGGAAATATCTCCTGCAAAGCGAATATTTTAAGGACATTGACCAAAACCTTCAGATGTTGGACAAATATTTGAAGGAAAATAAAATGGTTGCCTCATATTTGAAAAATCGAAAGTTGTTGTTCTCCTCGCACCTGACTGCCCCGACTACGCTTGATTTTTTGTTTGTCATCGATTTGCAATCTACCTCAATTCTTTCGGGCAAATTGTCCTCGATGTTGCAACTCGTTCCTGATTTGAAAATTGCTACTCGCAAGTTTAACGAAACGGAAATCATTGAATTGCAAATGGTTAGCAATCCGAAAATGAAAATTTATCTCGCCGCCGTTGAGAATGTTTTAGTGGGCAGTTTTTCAGATGTTTTGTTGGAAAAATCGATTTCAGAAAGTAAAAATTCGCATTGGCAAAATAATTCGCGTTTTCAAAAAACCGTTGTCGAGGCTGGAGAGAAGAAATTGTTTACTTTTTATTTTCAATATTCACAGTTAAATTCTTTTTCGAAAACTTTTTTGACCGAAGAAAATAATGTAATGTCTTTATTATCAACGTCTTTGGCATATTCCGTTTTAACGATGAATATCGAAAAAGAAATTTTGAGTTTCAAAGGAATAACATCTCTCGACAGCATTTCTTCGTATATAAAAGTGCTTGCTCGTTCAAAACGTTCTAAAATGCGTGCTTTCGAGTGGCTGTCAAGTAAAACAGCGTTATATTTCTCAATGTGTTTTGAAAATTTTAACGAATTTTATAAAAATTTAAGAGACGAATACAAAACCAACGACCCAAAATCATTGCAAGAATTGGACGGAAATATTCAGTTAGCCGAAAGTTTTTTGGGAATAAACATTCAAAATGACTTTTTCAACTGGATAGGAAACGAAATTGCGTTTGTAAAATTGTCGCCGAGTGCAAAAACTCGCGAAATTGACGTTGTCGCAGCGATTCATTCCAACAATCTCTCTGACGCAAAAACAGGTTTAGAAAAAATCATGACGCAAATTCGAAAACGTAGCCCTGTGAAATTCGAAACGGTGAAATACAAAAATTTTGACATCAATTATCTCGAAATAAAAGGCTTTTTTCGCGTTTTTTTGGGAAAAATGTTTGATAATTTGGAGAAACCGTTTTTTACATACATCGAAGATTACGTAGTTTTTAGCAATTCGATGGAAGTGGTAAAGCAACTTGTTGACGATTATTTGAATGGAAAAACGCTTTCGCACAGCAAAGAATTTTCAAACTTCAAAGATAATTTTGAAAATAAATCTAATTTGACGCTTTTTATTCAGATGCCGCAAATTTATCAACACTTATATTTTTACAGCAACGCAGAAAAAAGAGTCAGTGTGCAAAAAAATAAAGAGTTAATTCTGAGTTTTGCCCGTTTGGGTTTTCAACTTTCATCTGAAAATAGCGAACAATTTCGAACCACTTTTCTTGCCGAACACGACACTAACTCGTTGATAGACAGCGAATTAGAAAAAATCGAAAATGAAACTTCCGATGAATTGTTTAACTACGAATATGATTCTTTGAAGTTTAAAGTTCCATTGACTCTCGCCGAATTGGAAAAAAATGGGGCGTACAAAGTTTATTTCCCCGACAGTGCGAAGGTGAAATTTGAGGGAAATATCTCGAATAATAAACTCAACGGACTTTGGAGAGGTTTTTATGAAAACGGAAATGTTATGTCTACCGTAATTTACAAAGATGGAAAAGCAGACGGCGAAGCATTTTTCTATTATGACGCAAATCCTTCGGTGAAAAAAGCAGTTGTAAAGTTTAAAGACGACAAAATTATCGGTCAATATCAAGAATTTCACCCAAACGGTGCACAAAAAGCAAAAATCGAATACGATGACGCACAAATGCACGGAGACGCAGAATTTTATTATCCCTCGGGCAGAATCAAAATGCAGGGAGAATATAAAAACGGAAAAAAACATAGCAAATGGAAAATCTTTGACGAAAACGGAGAATTAATTAGCAAAGAAAAATGGAAAAAAGGGGAAAAGAAAAACTAAAATTTCTTTTCTAACTTGTCAGATTCTAAAAAAATTCTGACAAGTTTTTCAGATTTTTGTGAAAATAAAAAACATTTTTACTTTTGTTTTTGATAAAAAATTAATTTTTGCAACTTTTTTCTCAAAAAATTGTCTTTTTAAATAGAAACGGTGGAAAATTATCCCGACATACATCGAGATATTATCGAAAAATGCAAAAAAGGTGACTCGAAAGCACAATATGAACTTTATTCGTTGTACGCAAAAGCAATGTTTAACGTTTCTTTTCGTATAATGAATCATCGACACGATGCAGAAGATATGCTGCAAGAAGCATTCACTGAAGCGTTTCGAAAACTGGATTCTTTTCGTTATGAGTCAACCTTTGGGGCGTGGCTCAAAAGAATTGTCGTAAATAAGTGTATTAATACTTTAAAAAAACGAAAAATCGAGTTATCTTTCAAAGAAAATATCTATAAATATGACACCGAAGACAACGATGACCTCAAAGAAACCGAGTTGACAATTAAAAATATTCATTCTGCTATCGAAAAGTTGGCCGCAGGGTACAGAATCGTTCTAACTTTGTATCTTTTGGAAGGTTATGACCACGCCGAGGTGGCGAAAATGTTGGGAATCACCGAATCTACCTCAAAATCACAGTATTTGAGGGCAAAACAACGTTTAAGAGAAATCCTCAAAAATTAAAAAATTATGGACTCATTAGAAAAATTTATCAGCGAAAATCGAAATCATCTCGATATTTACGAACCAAGTGAAAATTTATTTCAGAAAATTACACTTCGAAAACCCAAAAAAATATTTTTTTTGCGACAAAAAAGTGTTCTTTTGAAAATTGCTGCGTCAATAATTATTTTTGTGGCAGGATTTTCGGTGAATAAAATTTTGTATTCACCTAAAAATCAACAACTTACAGACCTTCCGACAGAAATAAAAGAAGCAGAAGTTTATTATTCGATGCAATTAAATTCGAAATGGAAAGAATTAAAAGTGTTTGCGACTCAATATCCCGACATTGAACTTGAGACGCAAAACGAAATTGCACAATTAGACAGTATTTACGCAAGTTTAAAAAATGACCTGAAGGATAACATTGATAATCAAGAAGTTATAGAAGCAATGATTCAAAATTATCAAGTGAAATTAAAAGTTTTAGAGGATATTTTGTTTTATCTTTCAAAGAAAAATCAGAAAAATGATGAAAAGAAAACTACAATTTTGTAAGTATTTGATAATCTTTTTATTAACATCAGGAAAGTTGTTCTCGCAAACTTTTACAGAACGCATTTCTCAAAGTAAAAAATTTGAGGCAAAACATTCGCAAACGCTTCAAATTACAAATAAATACGGAAATATTGCGGTAAATCAATGGAATAAAGATTCTATTTTGATAAATGTCGAGATAAAAATCGAGGCAGCGAAGAAAGAAAAATTTGAATGGTTAAAAAAACACGTTGAGATAACCTTCTCGCAAAACGGTTATTTTATCATCGCAGAAACGCATTTAGAAACCAGCAATTCTATTTTTTCAGAAATATTTTCCCTCACCGAAGAAATTTATGGGCAAAAAAGTGAAATAAAAATTGATTATAATATTTCGGCTCCGTCTTATATTCACTTGAAAATCAACAACAAATACGGCGATGTTTTTATTGGAAATTTGCAGGGAAATTTGTTTTTGCAACTCAGCAACGGAAATTTGAAAGCAGAAAACTTAGAAGCCGAATCAAATTTAGAGATAAATTTTGGAAATCGTTGTGCCATTCGATATGCCAAAAATGCGACAATTAACATTTCTTACTCCGAGTTAACCATTCTCAAAGCAGAAAAATTGACTATTACCTCAAAATCTACAAAAATTTCTGTCAACGAAGCGAATATTTTTACAATACACTCAAAACGAGACAACATTTCTATTTTGAATGTCAAAAATTTATACGGAGATGCTTATTTTTCGGGCTTTTCGGTGAAAAATATTGAGAAAGAGATTGAGTTAAATCTCAAATATGGCGAGATGACGGTGGAAAATATTTCGCAACATTTTTCATCATTGCGTTGGACAAGCAAATTTACAGATATAAATATTTATACGAAAAAAAATTTGAGTTATAAATTGAATGTTACCTCAAAAAATGCTTCTGTGGAATATCCGAAGGAATTTATAAAATCGCAAGAAATTGATAATCACGATGATACGAAATCAATTATTGGGTCAACTTCAGGTGAACCTTCAAGCGAAATAAAAATTCAAGCCGAAGGAGGAAAAATTAATATTTTTGCAAAATAAAAAACTCTTGTCAAAAAATTTTTGACAAGAGTTTTTGCATTTATTCTTCGTTTAAATTGAAACTTTGTGCGTATAAATTGAAAACCGTCTCAATTTCTTTTGCCAATTCTGTTTGTTTATGAAAACTTACCAAATGATGAAGTTGTTGCAAAACACTCATATTTAAACGTTTCTCGTAATCTGCTCCCGCAGCAAAATTGCCTGTTAAGTTAAAATAATATTTTAACTCTTCCTCCGTATTTTTCAACAAAATTTTAACTATTGCGTCTGCTTTTTGATTTTGTTTTGCCGAATAATACGCATCAATAATCAGAAACATTTGATAATCATACATTAAACGAGAATCGGGCAAAAGCGAGAGACACAAATCAAGCACTTCTGTTGCTTTGTCTATTTTGCCTTCCTCGACTAATGTTTGTCCTAAACGTCCAAAAACATTGCGAATTCGCATAATACTTAACACTCGCTGCTGAAACTCGTCAAGGTAAACATCGGAATATTGAACTCTACCCCATTTATATTTTTTCGTTATGTTTTCGTACAAAATTTTCGAGTCAATTCGACCAATATCGTCCTCATTGCTTGCTTTGTGTTGCAAAGGAACAAGTTTGTACGCAAAACCTTCCAATTGAAAATAATTTTGTAAACCCAAATAATTTTCCATTCCGACACTTGTTGCGAAGTAAACTGGTCTCTCCCAATTATTTGTTGCCAAAAGGTCGAGAATCATTAAATCGCTTTTCGTTAAATAATTCGAGGGCAACGTAAAATCGAGATAAGGAAGTATAGAATCTTTCAATTCGGGAGAAACTAAACCGCTTCGCAGCACTTTTTCTTTGTCAACAGAAACGCGAAAATGTTTGGTCGGAAAATAATTTGTCTCGTTAACTCCTTCCCCAACTTTTGCGTCAGGAGAATCGGAGGAAACAAAATCCATAATTTCTTTCAACGGAATTGTGTCGGTCATTCGTTCAATAACAGGCAACATTTCGCGTTTTCCTTGCACATATTGGTCGTAAGTAAGTGAAAATGGCACAGGGTCAGAATCGTATGCTTTTCGTTTTATTTGATTTATATACCAATCTGTCCCCAAAAGACTCAAGTTAACAACTCGAACATCTGTTCGAATTCCTTCGACTTCCTGTGCGTACCAAAGTGGAAAAGTGTCATTATCGCCGTAAGTGAATAAAATTGCGTTTTTTTCGCAAGAATTCAGATAATTGGAAGCGAAATCTCGCACCGTATAACGATTTGAACGACCATGATCGTCCCAATTTTCTTTCGCTAATATTGTCGGAACAGCCAAAAGACAAAAAACAGAAGTTAAAATGGCTGCAAGTTTGCCGTCAAGTTTTTGTTTAACAATTTCATAAAGAGATAATACGCCGATTCCAATCCACATCGCAAAAACGTAAAATGAACCCGCATACGCATAATCGCGCTCGCGAGGCTGATACGGCGGCTGATTTGTGTAGAGAATTATCGCAAGTCCTGTGTAGAAAAATAACAAAATTAAAATCCACGAATCTTTTAAATTTCGATTAAAATGAAAAAGAATTCCGAATAATCCCAAAAGTAAAGGCAGAAAATAATAATGATTCTTCCCTTTGTTATCGGCTAAACTGCGAGGCAAATGACTTTGTGAACCAAGACGAATTTCATCAATAAACGAAATCCCACTTTCCCAATTTCCCTTTGTGTAACTGCCATAACCTTGAATATCGTTTTGTCTCCCGACAAAATTCCACATAAAATATCGAACATACATAAAACCAACTTGATAATTGAAAAAATAACTCAAATTATCGGCAAAAGAAGGCGGCGTATTTTCATCTTTCTGAATATTCGCCCAACTTTTATAACCAGAAATGTGCGAACTTTGATGACTATACATTCGCGGAAAAAATGTACAAAATTTCGGGTCATATTTATAATGACTATTTCCGAGAATCTTTTGATATTTCCCATTTTTTTGAATATAAGTGTACTCCGGCACTTCTTCAACAGCAGGTGCATTGTAATATTGACCGTAAATCAAAGGATTTTCGCCATATTGCTCCCGACCTAAATAAGAAAGCAACGAAAAAAAGTTGGCAGGATCATTTTCATCCATTGGAGGGTCGGCAAGTGAACGAATAATTGTTACCGTATAAGAGGAATAACCAACCAAAATGACCGCAAAACACAAAATTACCGTGTTCAAAATGACTTTTTGATGTTTATGAGTGTAATAAATACCAAAAATAATGAGTCCGAGAACGAGAAAACCATAAAAAATTGCTCCACTAAAATAAGGTAAACCGAATCCGTTGACAAATAATAACTCAAATTGCCCTGCCAAAGAGACAAAACCTTTGATTATGCCCGACAATATTACACCCAATATCACCACCGAAAGGGTAAAAGCGATAATTATCCCTTTTCTCGTTGCCTCGTAACGTTTAAAATAATAAATAAACACCAACGCAGGAATTGCGAGAAGGTTTAATAAGTGAACACCGATAGAAACGCCCATTAAATAAGCGATAAGAACCAACCAACGATTTGCGTATTTCTCGTCTGCCTCGTTTTCCCAACGCAACATTGCCCAAACGACAGCCGCTGTAAACAAAGACGAAGACGCATAAACTTCTCCTTCAACAGCGGAAAACCAAAAAGTATCAGAAAAAGTGTATGCCAACGAACCAACGGCTGCACTTCCTAAGATTGCGACTAACGAAGACAAATCCATTGCGGCAAGAGACTGAACAGAAAAATTCGGAGCAATAATTTTCCTCGCAAAATGCGATATTGACCAAAATAAAAACAAAATTGTAAACGCACTTGCCAGTGCCGACATTGCGTTGACCATCATTGCAGCTTTTGTTACATCGCCGAAGGCAAAAAGTGAAAAGAATCTGCCCATCAACATAAAAAATGGCGCTCCAGGCGGATGTCCGACTTCTAATTTGTAGGCTGCAGCAATAAATTCGCCGCAATCCCACAACGAGGCAGTTGGTTCAATAGTCAATAAATAGGTCAAAGCAGCGATTCCAAAAACCAACCAACCCGCAAGATTATTCCAATAACGAAAACTCTTATTCATAAATTATTTTTCCCAAAAATTTTTTTGCAAAGATAAAAATTTATTTGAAAATTTGAAAAATAAAAATTTATTTGAAAATTTTTTCTTTCTCTCAAAAATTTTTTGTAATTTTGCGTTTTAAAATTAATTTTATGGAAAAAATTACAAATATTCACGACAAATATTTTCGAGAATTGTTCTCGAAAAGAGAAGTAATGCAAGATTTTCTCACAGGGGCGTTGCAACACATTGCGAAACATCTCTATTTGAACACTCTCGAACTTGACGAAACGACTTATATTGATGAAAATTTGCAAAATACGTACTCCGATTTAGTTTATTCTTGTCAATATGGGGCGAATTATGAGTTAAATATTGCGTTGCTTTTCGAACATAAAAGTTATGTTCCGCAACATCCGTACCTTCAACTTCTCGGTTATATGTTGAAAATTTGGGAAACGAATGTTAAACAGGGCAAAAAATTGATTCCTGTGATTCCGATTCTGTTTTATCACGGAAAAAAAGAGTTCGAAAAGAAACCTTTCGATTCTTATTTCGAAAAAATGGACGATTTTTTGCGAAATTATCTGCCGACTTTCGATTTTGAACTTGTGAACACAAATACTTTGTCTGACGAACAGATAAAAATGATGTTTAATCAAGTTGCGTTGCGAACAGGAATGTTGTTGATGAACCATATTTTCGATTCTTCCGAAGAATTATTGAAAAAATTGTTTGTCATTTTTTCAGATTTTAAAAAATTACAGGAATCTGAAATGGGAAAACGTTTTCTGAATACGACAATGATTTATTTTTTCA
>DYQK01000252.1 GCA_020719385.1 Rikenella microfusus
TTCAATTAACTCGAAGACAAGTTTTTTTTGTTCCTCAGATTTGTGTTTATTCCACCACCACACGCCTTCTTTTGTAAAAAAGAATCCTAACGAGTATCTGTCAGATACTATACTCTCACCCAATACATTAAATGAAGAATCTGCGAAAATAACAGAGAATTTGTCAATATTATTTTCATAAACATTCGCACCTGTTTGGGGGGGAATTCTGACTGTGCGAAGATATTGTTTGCGATAAGAATCAAAAAATAAACCCATATATTCACCCTGTTCCCAACGAACTTTGTCCAAGGAAGCATCATCTCGATTCTTTGAAGGTTTTACAGAATCAATGAACATTGATTTTATTTCGTGAAGTTCACTTTTAGATTTCGCAATATTGTACTCGTAAATTGATGAAGTATAAGCAAAACCATATAAAATATTTCGTTTATTATTGAAACATTGATGAAAATATTTGTACACATGCGGATAATAATTTCCTTGTTTTTTGTGCGGATAATCAATTTTATGTTCAATAAAATTATTATTCTCGAAATGTCCTGCAATAGGTAACTTCACAATATTAAAAACAGAATCGCCCAATGTTCGACTTCGATTAAATTTTACAAAAAATTTTCCCGAAAAATACAAAAAAGGAGAATTAAACATATTAAACAAAACCATAGAATCTGGGTGCGGATATTTCCCTCCAACATACAAAGGTATATTTTTTAAATCTTTTACCAAATTTTTTAAATTTTCTCCTTTTTCATTTATTAGAAGTAAACAGCTATCGCTATTTTTATTATAACGAACAGAAGGTAAAAAAGATAAAAAAATAGAATCCCGATTATGCAACTGAATTGATGTTAAAAGAAGAGATTTAGAAAAATTGACTGAAATACTTTTTTCCAATTTACCTGTTTTCAAATTATATAAAAATAATTCTTTTTTTTCAGGTGAACGAGCAGTCAATAGATAAGTAGTATCTTGTTTTTCTAAAACAGAAAATAAATAAGGAATAAACACAGAATCTTTTAGTAATGGTAGAGAAATTTCTCTAATCACTTTAAATTTCGCCGTTTTTACTCGCTGCGAATTTCCACAAAACAAATTAAATGATAAAATTATTATCATTATAATTGTTGAAATAAAATAAAATTTGAGTTTCATAGAAATTTTTTTTGAAAATATTGTTAAAAAACTTCAGAATATCACACAGAATAATAGATTCTGAAGTTTTTTTATATTATTTACATGGACGACACTCAACTATACAGCCACCACAGCCAGTGTAAATCCACGTACAAGTACCACCTTCTTCTTCACAACAATATATAGTAACACCATCATTTGTGTACGTTTTATCAAATCTGAAATTACACACATAATAAATTGGTGGAGGAAGTTTGGAATCTTTGTCAATAACCAAAAATTTTATTGGTTCAGCACCTTTTTTGTAATAATACAAATACTGCACATAACCTGGCAAACAAGATTTACCTTCAACTTTAACCATTTTATCTCCTGCCTCTGCTTTAATTTTTTCAAAATCAAAAACCGATTCAGACGTTTTTTGAGTTAATTGTTTCTCAACAACCACTT
>DYQK01000253.1 GCA_020719385.1 Rikenella microfusus
AATGTGTTACCTGATTTTACTCTTGAGACGAGAAAACTGTTAAAAATTGTTCATCCTTAGAAAAATTATGCAGACAATATCAAGTTTAACACAGAGAAAAATTAATTTTTTATGGACTCAATAACTTTGCGTTTTCCCAAATGTTTTTCGCAGAAAGATTTATTTCTGTTTCTTGATAGAAATCGAAATTATCGAATTGAGTGTTATAATAAAAAAAAATCTCAAAATTTTATCATTATGATGCCTGCAGGTGGTTTTACGGGGTTTCGAAATGCAAAAGTCACGCAACAATTAATGAATTGGACTGAACAAAATAATTTAGGAATTTGTTTTGATTCGTCAACAGGTTTTACGCTTCCTGACGAAGATATTCTTTCTCCCGATGCGAGTTGGGTTTCAAATGAAAAATGGAATATGATTCCTGAAGCGTTGCAACGAAGATTTGCCCCTGTTTGCCCCGATTTTATCATTGAGATTAGGTCGGAATCGGATAAACTTTCGAAATTGCAGGAAAAAATGAAAAAATGGTTGAAAAACGGCTGTCGTTTAGGTTTTTTGCTCGATTTTGATGAGGGAAAAGCATTTATTTATCGGGAAAATCGCAAAGTTGAAGAGGTAGATTTAATGAAAAATTCCTGTCTGTCGGGAGAAAATGTGTTACCTGATTTTACTCTTGAGACGAGAAAACTGTTAAAAATTGTTCATCTTTAGAAATTAATGATATGCCTGAAATAAGTCGATTTTATGGTTTAGTCGTTTATATGTATGCAAAAGACCATTTTCCTCCACATTTTCATATCAAATATGGAGAAGATAATGCTGAAGTTTCTATCGAAACGGGAGAAATAATTGCAGGTAATTTGCCTCGTCGTGCTATTCGTTTGGCACAAGATTGGGTGGAATTACATCAAATTGAACTTTATCAAAATTGGTCTGAAAGTCAAAAAGAAAATCCGAATTTTTTGAAAATAATTCCTTTAAAATAATTTTTTATGTTTTTGGTAAAACAAATCATCGAAGTTAAACCTTATGAGTTAATTTTAAAATTTAACACAGGAGAAATTCGAAAAATCAATTTTGAAAAAAAATTGAGAGAATGGGTAACTTCGCCTACAAGCAAATTGGGGCAACTGCTTGATAAAAATTATTTCGTCACCGTAAAACTTGACTCCGAGATGGAAACTGTTTTTTGGGACAACGGAATTGATTTTTGCCCAAATGTTTTATACGAAATGAGTTTACCTATTTCAGTTGAAGTTTTTGAAAATATTAAACAGGAAATTTTTTTATGAATCAACTACTTTTGGGCGATAATCTTGAGATAATGAAAAAAATGGAAAGCGAAACTGTCGATTTAATTTATCTCGACCCCACCGTTTTTTTCGAATAGAAATTATGAAGTTTACAAATAAACGGCAAAATTGAAATTAAAAATTAATCGAAAATTTTTTTATTATGGGATGTTATTTATGTGTTGGAATTGTGCGAAAAATGGGTTTCGCGAAAGATAGTTTTTCAAAATTATCTGAAGAAAAGCAGCAGTCGTTTTTAAAATCTTTTGGTTT
>DYQK01000150.1 GCA_020719385.1 Rikenella microfusus
CAAAAAGGCATTCCTCTTGAGACAATTTCTGAATGCACAGGACTTTCTCTCGAAGTTATTGAGAAACTTTAAAAATTTTTATGGACAAAATTAACAAATTGCACATTGGAATTTACGGCAGACGAAACAATGGTAAAAGTTCAATTATCAATGTCTTAGCAGGGCAAAATGTCGCTATTGTTTCTGAAATTGCTGGAACAACAACTGATGTTGTAAAAAAATCTTTTGAAATAACAGGACTCGGTGCAGCAATATTAGTCGATACTGCAGGAATTGACGATTCAGGAATATTAGGTGAAAAACGAATTGATAAAACATTAGAATCGTTAAAAATTGTTGATTTGGCAATGTTAGTCGTTGCTGAAAATATTTTCGGCGAATTCGAAAAAGAGTTAATCAATGAATTTCAACGTTTTGAGATTCCATTTTTTATCATTTATAATAAAATCGATATTTCTCCTTTGAATTTTGAGTTAAAAAATCAAATTTTTGAGGAAACAAAAACTTTTATTGTCGAGTTTTCAGCTACAAAATCGAAAAATGCCGAAGAAATTATTGAAGGAATAAAAAAAATTGTTCCACAAAGTTTTTTTCAACAGCCAACATTAATCGGCGATTTGGTAAAATATGGTGATATTGTTTTGTTAATTACTCCTATTGATGTCGAAGCACCTGCGGGACGTTTAATTTTGCCGCAAATTCAAGTTATTCGAGATATTTTAGATAATGACTGCGTTGCGATAGTTCTCAAAGAGCGCGAGGTTGATGCATTTTTGCGAAAAACAAATATTAAACCTGCGTTGGCAATTACGGATAGTCAAATTTTTCTCAAAGCCGCTTCTTCAATTCCGACAAATATTCCGTTAACGGGTTTTAGTATTGTTTTTGCCCGTTTGAAAGGCAATTTCGAGAAGTTTTTGGAAGGAACACCGCAAATTTCAAAACTCAAAGATGGCGATAAAATTTTGTTGTTGGAATCTTGCAGTCATCACGTTTCTTGCGATGACATTGGTCGAGTGAAAATTCCACGATGGATTTCGAATTTTACAGGAAAAAAGTTAGAATTTCACATCGTAGCAGGACTTGATAAAATCGAAAATATCGAGGAATTCGCAATGGTTATTCAGTGCGGAGGTTGTATGATTACGCGAAAACAAGTTTTAAATCGTTTAAAACCCGCTATTGAGTCAGGAATTCCTGTGAGTAATTATGGAATGAGTATTGCGTATATTCAAGGAATTTATCAAAGAGCAATTTCTCCGTTTGTAAAAATCGAAAAACACGAGGATTATTTGTAAATTTTTTCTGTTACTTCATTAATTTATATTCGATTTTTGCGTCAGTTAGTCGTTTTTGCGAGGTATAAATTGCTGTTTCGCTGTTGTCGATTCCAATGAAATTTCTGTTCAATTTTGCCGCAACTATTAATGTTGTCCCGCTGCCGCAATACGCATCGAGAATTAAACTTTTCTCATTTGAGGCAGACTTGATGATTCGTTCTAATAAATTTTCAGGTTTTTGCGTTGGATAGCCGTTTCGAACATCATTTTTTCGTCCCAAAGTGCCGATAGAATCAATGTCATCCCAAATATCTCGACAAACAGAATTTTTAAAATATTGCCCATTTTTTTCGATTAACTCATAATGATGTTTTTTTCCAAAACCATATTTATATTTTTGCGGAGACAAATAATTTTGTTGATGAAAAATTGGTTTAGCCGTTTTGGCATAAAACAAAATAATGTCGTGTTTTCGTGCGAACCATTGTTTGCTAATTCCGCCTGTTCGATATCCCCAAATAATTTCGTTTCGAAAAGTTCCGCTGTTACAGCAAAAAATTGCGTCTAAGATGAGTTTGAGATAATGACTCGCCGTAGGGTTGCAGTGGAGAAATAAACTTCCTGTTGGTTTTAAAATTCGAAAAATTTCGTTTATTCGCAAGGTTAAACTGACTAAATAAGCGAATAAATTGCTTTTTTTGAGGAATTTCTCAAAACTTTGTATCAAAAGTTTCGTTTCGTCAGAGAAATGTGGTTGATTTAAAATGTTAAGGAATTCTGTTTCTGAATCATTATTCCATTTCCAAATATCTGAAAATGCTTGATTTTTTGTATCAATAGAATTATAATTTCGATTAGAATTGAAAGGTGGGTCAATGTAAACCAAATCTATCGAATTATTTTGTATAAATTTTTGTAAAATTTCGAGATTTTCTCCGAGAAAAAGTTGATTTTCCATAAATTTTTTACAAAGATACGAAAAATTGTTTATTTAAACAAATATTTCCCATTTTTATCAACAGAAATATTGGGCAAAATTTTATTTCGGTGAAAATAATCGTAACCAATTTTCAAATTTTCCCAAAAACGAATCACTTTTTCAGTTTTTTCCCTTGTCCAATTATATGTTGCAAAAACTTTTTTCGATTCCTCTAAACCTGCACTATCAAGACGAGAGGGAAACATATAAACAGGAATTCTTTGTTGCCCCGAATTTCGTGCTTCAACGCAAAGAATATACAATTCCTGAATTTTTTCATTCGTTATCGGAATACAACCAATGGTGCAACAATATCCGTGAGTATAAATTTCTTGTCCAGGATGTTTTGCAGTTTTTAAAATTAAATCAGAAACATTCGGATAATTTACTTTCAAAGCGAGATAATAATCGTCATTTGGGCTAAAAACATTAATGTGATAAAAACCTTCAGGAATTTGATAATCGTTTAACTGTCGTTTTGGTCCCAAAGTTCCTGAAGAATTACAAAATGTGAAATTCATTAAATGACGAAATTCCTTATTTCTGATTTCTTTGACCCAAACTTCGAGAATTTCCTCTCTTTTATACGAGAAAATTAAAATTTCGTAACTTGAATTTATTCCAACGGAATCAAGTTTTTGTCTAATAAACTCAAATTTTTGTTGATATGCAAGTTTTACTCTTTCAAATCTCATTTGTTGTTCTTTAAAAGTTTGCGAAAAACTTTTGAACGAACAAAAAATGAACAAAAACAGGAAACAAAATTTTTTGCGAAAGTAAATTTTTTTTTTCAAATAAATAAACGTTTTTCGAAAAAATTTGTAAAATTGAGAAATTTTATATATTTTTGCCGCACATAGAAAAAATAAAAAAATGAATTTTTACTTTTTCATAAAAAGATATCTCTTTTTTGTCTTTTTTCTTTTGATTTCTCTTGTCTCGCAAAGTCAAGAGCAAGTGAGTTTTGAGCATCTCGGCGTCAGAAACGGACTTTCGCAAACAATTGTTCAATCTATGTGTCAAGACAAAGAGGGTTTTTTGTGGTTCGGAACGCAAGACGGCTTAAACCGTTATGACGGCTATAATTTCAAGATTTTTCGCACTAAACAAAACGATTCAAATTCTATTGCAGGCAATATTATTGCTGAGGTTTTTGTTGATAGCGAAGGACTAATCTGGTGCGGCGGATTCGGTCTTTTGTGTTTTTATGACAAAAATACGGAAAAATTTATTATTCCTCCAGCCTCAATAAATGCAAGATTACGCGAAAATAATGTCACTGTGAATCATATTGCTGAGGATAAAAACGGCGATATTTGGTTTGCAACAGTCGGATTTGGACTTTTGCGATTAAAAAAAAGTGCGAAAAAAACAGGAAATTTCGATGTCTTTACCCGCAGAAATAGACTTTCCGATTCGCTTCCTTCAGCAAATCAAATCAATAGAATCGCTTTCGACAAAGAAGGAAAAATGTGGCTCGCAACGGTTTTCGGGTTAAATTGTGCAACTTTCGATGAGAAAAATGTTCCACATTTTAAATTTCTGTTCAATAATCCGCAAAATAATCAAAGTATTGCAGAAAATCCTGTCTCGGATGTGTGTATTGACAAAGAGGGAAAAATTTGGTTGGGTTATTTTAACAACGGAATCAGTATTTTTGACCCAAAGAAAAATACTTTTTCGCATTTTCAAAATGAAAGAGATAATCCTAATTCGTTAACCAACAATAAAATCTCGTTTTTTTGCAAAAGTGAAAACGGCGATATGTGGATTGGTACGCAATATGGCTTGACGCGTTTTGTAAGAGAAACACAAACCTTCGTTCAACATTACAACGAATCTTATAACGTTTATTCGTTGATAGGAAACAGGATTTTTTCAGTTTTCGAAGACAGAACAGGAATTCTGTGGGTCGGAACAGGGGCAGGTTTGGACAAATATGACGCAAAAAAGAGACATTTTTTACATTATTATCGCATTCCCAATAGTCAATATTCCATCAACGACAATGTAATTGTGGGACTAACACAAGATTTGGAGGGGAATATTTGGGCAGGAACACAAAATAACGGGATAAATAAAATTAATAAAAAAACAGGAAAAGTTGAAATTTATTCAACCAATTCGCCTATTTCTCACAGAATTCCTGACGACAACATTCGCTGTTTGTTTTGCGATTCGGAAGGGAATATTTGGGTAGGAACATTGAACTACGGTGCTGTTAAAATCGAAAAAAACGGGAATATTAAACTCTATCAAGGTGTAATATTAGGTCTCACAAGAAGGTTTAACACAGTAGACGATTTAAAAGGAGAATTTCTTTGGGGACAAAGAATCGAAAGTTTTTGCGAAGACAAAGAAGGAAATATTTGGGCAGGAGCAGCATTTGGCGGAAATTGTTTAAATAAAATTGATAAAAAAACAGGAAAAATAAAATATTTCCCCAATTTTCCCGGCGCCGGTCGAGCAGTTGTAAAATATTTATATCTCGATTCTGAAGGTTTTATTTGGATTTCGACTTATATCGGGACAATCATCAAATTTAACCCCAAAACAGAGGAATCGGTTAGTTATTTCAATAATCCTGACGACAAGAATTCTGTTCCTGCAGGTTCTGCTTACGCAATTCACGAATATCCGAACGGAATAATGTGGTTTGGGATGTACGGAGTTGGACTCGTAAAATTTGATACGAGAAATAATAAATTTTCTCTTTACAACGAGAAAAATGGGTTGTTAAATTTGGTTATTTATGGAATTTTGAACGACAAAGAAGGCAATATTTGGGTAAGTACGAATCTCGGAATTGCAAAATTTGACACAAAAACTGAAACTTTCAAAGTATATCGCGAAAGTGACGGGCTGCAAAGCGACGAGTTTAACAGCAATTCTTATTTTAAAAGTAAAGATGGAATGTTATTTTTCGCCGGAATAAATGGAATTACCGCATTTTATCCTGAAAAAATTAAATCAAATTTACATATTCCGCAAGTTGCGTTCACCGATTTTCAAATTTTTAACAAATCAATTTTGCCGTCAGAAAATGCTGCGTTGAAGCAGTCAATAATTACGACAAAAGAAATTGTTTTGAATCATTCCGAAAATATGTTTTCTTTTGAATTTGCTGCCCTGCAATATTCTTACTCCGAGGGCAACGAATATGCCCATCAAATGGTCGGTTTAGACGAAGATTGGGTCTACGATGGAAAGCGAAGGTATGTTACGTACACAAAAATTCCTGACGGAGAATATATTTTTCGAGTCAAAGCGGCAAATAGCGATGGAATTTGGAACGAAAAAGGTATCTCTTTGAAAATCAAAGTGTTACCGCCGTTTTACAAAACCTGGTGGTTTTATTCTCTTGAAATTATTTCTCTTATTCTTGCGATATTTTTGTATATAAAAATTCGCGAACGAAAACTTTTGCAAGATAAACAGGTTTTGGAAAACAAAGTCACTGAACGCACCATAGAAATTCAGATGAAAAACGAAGAACTGATGATGCAAAACGAGGAAATTCTTGCACAAAGAGATGAAATCGAAACACAAAGAGATGAAATCGAGGAAAAAAGTAAACGTTTAGAAATCATCAACGATGAAATTCAGGTGAAAAATCGAAATATCACCGACAGCATTCAGTACGCAAGACGCATTCAGGAAGCAGTTTTGCCTCCGCAAGAACAAATTAATGAAATTTTACCTGAAAATTTTATTCTTTACAAACCAAAAGACATTGTTAGCGGCGATTTTTATTGGATAAAATTTATTCCTGCCAACGAATTTCACAACAATCTTGTTGTTGTTGCAGCGGTAGACTGCACAGGACACGGCGTTCCGGGCGGTTTCATGTCAATGTTAGGTGTTGCCCTCTTGAATGAAGTGATTGGAAAAAGAGAAATTAATCACGCAAACGAAGTTCTTGAGTTTTTGAGAAGTCAAATTATTGAGTCGTTGCGACAAACAGGAAAATTCGGCGAAGCAAAAGACGGAATGGACATTTCTCTTTGTGTTATTGACAAAAAAATCAACGAATTAGAATTTGCAGGAGCAAATAATTCGTTGTATTTAGTCAGAAATGTTGAAAAGCAACAAACTTTAATTGAGTTAAAAGCAGACAAAATGCCCATCGGCATACATTATATGAACAAAGGAAAATTTACGAACAAAAATATTTTGCTGCAAAAAAATGATGTCATTTATTTGTTCACAGACGGTTACGCCGACCAATTTAGTGAATCAGGAGAAAAATTTATGAAATCCCGTTTCAAAAAATTGTTAATAGAAATCTCCGAAAAATCTATCTCGGAACAAAGAGAAATATTAGAAAAAAATATCGAAGATTGGAAAGGCGACCGCGAACAACTTGACGATATTTTAGTTGTTGGAATAAAAATTTAATTTGTTTTGTCACTTTCTATCATTCCGTCTCGAAGACGAATGATTCGTTTTGCAAAATGAGCAATATCTTCTTCGTGAGTCACTAAAACAATCGTATTTCCGCTTTTATGTATCTCAGTAAACAGGTTCATAATATCAACAGAGGTTTTAGAATCGAGATTTCCTGTTGGTTCATCGGCAAGAATTATCGAAGGATGATTCACCAAGGCCCTTGCGATGGCAACTCTTTGTCGTTGTCCGCCTGAAAGTTCATTGGGTTTATGACTTTTTCTGTCAGTTAGTCCAACACTTTCGAGTACTTCTTCGGCACGCAAAAGCCGCTGCTGTTTATTTTTCTTGGCATAAACAAGCGGTAACATTACATTTTCGAGAGCCGTATATCGCGGCAAAAGGTTAAAAGTTTGAAACACAAAACCAATTTCTTGATTTCGAATCTCGGCAAGTTTGTCGTCAGTCAAACGACTAACATCTTTGTCATTTAAAATATATTGACCTCCCGTGGGCGAGTCCAGACAACCAATGATGTTCATCAACGTTGATTTTCCCGAACCCGAAGGTCCCATTATCGCAACATATTCGCCACGAAAAATAGTTAAAGAGACAGAACGCAACGCTTTTACAATTTGTGTTCCCACTTTGTAATGTTTCGCTAATTCGTTGCAAAGAATAACTTCCTGCATAAAAGTTTAAATTAATTTTTCGATTTCTGAAACAGAAATTCCTGTTAAAATTGAAATTTCCTCTTTTGACTTGCCCGAAAGCAACAGAGTACGAACCAAATTTTCAATTATTGAGTCCTTGACTTGCGATTTCTCTCGTTCCTCACGCAATTTCTCTCGTTCCTCACGCAATTCCTCTTCTTTTTCCATCAACTCCATTGAAATTCGCTCCCATTCT
>DYQK01000254.1 GCA_020719385.1 Rikenella microfusus
TTGTGCCGTCAGAATCTTCCTTGATGGCACGAGGAAAAATCTCGTCAAGAATAATTCCGCGCGAACGAAATAACGCAATAACGCTTTCTCTGACTTGCGATTCTGCCGATTCACCGATAGTGTCGGTGAGTTCCCCGATTTTTTTATTCAATTCACTCATTTGCTTTGCAAATTCAGCATTTTGCTTTGCAGATTCAAGCTTTACTTGCTCCATAGAAGATTTACTCTCAACACTGCTGGCAGCAATTAAATTTAAAACGTCTTGTTTTGTTAAAATGGTTTTCATAAAATTAATTTGAAAAAATTTTTACTCTTTTTAGTTGGGACGAATGTACAATTTCTTTTCCAAAAACAAAATATTTTTGAGATTGTTATTAACACAAGAAACTGGGTTTTAAATTGAACATTAAAAAAATTTGAAAATAAAAAAGATTTCTTTTTATATTAAGAGTGATTAAAAACCAAAATTCCATAAAAGTTTTCGAAAAAAAGTGAATTTTTTTGAAAAAAAGAAAATATACGAAAAAAATTAAGAAAAAATTTACTCTTGCGGAATAAATTTTTCTCGCAAAAATAAATTTTTCACATCGTCATAAAATTTTTTTCCATCAAAATCTTTGCGTTTAAACAAAAACATCTCAATGCCTTTGAGATAGAGTTTTGCCATCATTTGCAATGCTTCTTCCTGCGTTGCGTCTAAAAATGCGTAATAATCGAGCGTTAAATACAATTCCATTATTTTTACACTTTTTCTGTAACGCAAAAAATCTTTCGCAATTCTTGCGGGATTATTCGGCTCTATTGCCTGATAAATAAAAAATAAAGTTTGTATCTCTTTTCCATATTTATCAAGCAAAAGATTCGTATTTAACTTATTTTTTAAAATTAAATCATTTTCAAATTTACTTCGTAAATCAGTTTTTCCTACTGATGAAAATTCGAAGTTTCGTTTTGTTTGCGAAAAATTTTCCATAACTTCAAAAAATTAATTATCAATTTTATTTCCTGGCGGTCTCATTAAAACGAAATCTCGTTTTTGACATTCAGGCAAAGATGGATACGCATAAATTAATTGTTTTTCCAAAACCAAACATTCCGCTTCTGTTCCTGTTGCTAATGGCTCGTAACGTAAATCCCAAGCAGGAAGTCCTTGCGAATAACGTCCTTCTTGCCCAAGACAAGTTTTGCCATATTTCCATACTTCACCTTTGTTTAGAAAAATTGTTTTCGCATTTTTGCAATGAAAACACGGATAAAAACCACCTTCTGTTGCGACTAATTCATACACTTCACAACTATTATCTCGATTATATTTCTCCTTTGGTGGACGATTTTTAATTTTTTCAATTTCTTTGTCTCGTTTTTTGATTCTCTCGTCAGGAATTTGCCAAATCATTACGCCGCCGACAACGACAGACAGAAATATAAGAATTAAAATTTTCGTTTTAAACGAATTTTTGTTTTTAATTTTTGGAATTTCTAAAATTTTATTCATAAAAAATTTACGCAATATTTTATGTAATTATGTGAATATCAACATTATCACAATAATTTTTCAT
>DYQK01000151.1 GCA_020719385.1 Rikenella microfusus
GTCGAGAGTTAATTCGGTGATATTCAACGAGATAACGGGAGTTGGTGTACCCAACGGCGTTACTGAAGCCCATGTTGTTCCTGCACGGATTTCGTCCATTTCAATAAATGGCGTTGATGTTGCGGCATCTTGACGAATGAAAAATCGATTCACGCCATTCATATCAGTTCCGCCCAAATTACCTGTTTTCAAGGTTGATGTTGGTGGAAAAGAATTTTCAAATGTCGAAATATCAGGATTAATCCAAATTTCAGCGGAGTCATTCGAAGTTCCATTGAAAATTTTATACGAAGCAACCACAAAAATTGAGTCATTTGTTTTTAACAAATTTGGTGCATAAATCGTATTTATTCCTGTCGTTCTTGTGTTAAAACCAATGTTAAAAGAATCTGTTCCGATTTTTTGCAACCAAATAGTTGCTCCATAAGTTGTATTGATTCCTTCTGTAAAGCCCGCAAAATAAGTCGTTCCTGTGATTCCTGACAACGAAGAAACTTTGAAAATGAAGGAATAATAAACCGTTCCTGTAGTTTGTTGCGTGAAAACTTTAGCGGCTTCCGCACCTGTTCCATCAAAAGAAATTCGATTTCCTGTGGAATTTTGCAAACCATCATAATTAAGATTTCCTGAAATAATCGAAGCAGTATCTCCTGAATTAAACAAAGTCCAATTTTCAGATAAATTTGTACCTGCTTGATAATCAAAAGGTTCATAAAACAAAAGAGTCGGTGCTTCGAGTGTTGTTGTCGAAATTTGCGGAATCATTCCGTCAATTTTGTAATTTATCAAATTTCCCGAATTTGTGTATGGGAAAATTTTGAAATAATACGTAGAATTTGGAATCAAATTTGTGAAAGTACAAGTTTGCGTTCCGCTTAATACGTTGATTTTCAATGTATTATCTGCTTCAAAAATGGAATCTGTCGGATTCAAAATGTCTGCAAAACTTACTTGACTCATTTTTATCAAATAACCGTCAGGCAACGTAGATTTTGCCGTTGGTTCAGTCCAAGATAATGTTATTGAAGTTTCTGTCGTTGTATCAACGGCAAAATTGCTTACGTGATTCGTTGGTTCGGGTTTAATGAAAATTCCTGTTCCCGCAACAGCAAGCATTTTTGTTGCTGCACTTAAACTTTTTATTTCGATAGAATCGGAATAAAGTTGCGTGGCAGTTGGAATAAATCTGACAAAAATTGTTGTCGTATCAACATTTCCTGCGTTTTGCGTTAAAATTAACGTATCATTAAAATTTGCATTTGAAGTTAACGAAATTTCGAAATTCGCAGGAGCAAGAATTTCAACATTATTTGTTAAATCTTTACCCAAAACTTTGAAAGTTTGTTCCACAGAAGTGTCGTTGATGGCAATATTTCCGAAATTATTTAACGTTCCGATGAGAGTTAATGTTGGAATAGGTATTCCGCAATTAACAATTCCTGGCGTTCCGTCTGCCGTTCCGAGATTCGTCCAATTTGCAACAACAGAATTGTCAGCGGTGCAATTTGTCAATTCGTAATTTATGTTTACTACAAATTTATCCGTTTCGCTGCCCGCTTGGTCAATAATTTCTGCGAGATTATTTTTCAAAATCACATAACCCGGATTGTTCAACGAAAAACTTGTTGTCGGCACAAAATTCGGGGAAATTGTTGAGTATGTTGTTCTTACCGCAATTACGTAAGTAGAATTCGGAGCAATCGAGCCGGTTAAAGTTAAATTTGCTTCGGCAGTTGCCGTTTCGTAATATTCGAGTTTCCAGCCTGTTAAGTCAACAGTTGTTGAACTAATATTCGAAAGTTCAATGTATTCGTTGTTGAAAGTTCCTGTCACAGTGCCGAAGCCCGCAAATTCAGAAATAATAATGTGTGGAGCAGGCGGATTTTCAACCGTAGAATCAGAAATTTCAGGAATTATTCCGTCATTTTTGTAATTAATTTTGTTTCCTGAATTAGAATACGGATAAACTTTGAAAAAATAACGCGTTATGGATGTTAAACCTGCAAAAGTTGCTGTTTGCATTCCGTAAGCAACGTTTTTCACGAGGGTACTGTTATTTTCAGGAATTGTGTCGGTGGGTGCAGAAATATCTGCGAAACTTACCGCACTTCCCTTGATTAAGTAACCGTCGGGGGTAACATTGCCTGTTGCGTCAGTCCAAGTGAGAGTTAACGAATTATTGGTCGTTGCTGAAGACAAATTGGTTAAATGATTCGTTGGTTCTGGTCTTGGTTGCCAAATTGAGTCGATCCATTCGGGGTGGTCGATAAATGGGTTTCGATTTCCTTGAATTTGGTAAATTTCTTGATTTCGCAACATCTCTTTCGGAGAAACAGGGTCTTGCTGATTCCATTCCTTCAACATTGTCAATGCCCACGACTCAAACGCAGGAAATGATGTACCGTCGAGAAAATCTGCTGCGTTTGCGTCATTGGTCTGCCACGAAGCGATTCGATTCGCATAACGAACAGCCATGTAGAAATAAGCACGAGCAAAATCACCTTTGTACTCATCTGCGGGTTCGAAAATGACATTTTGCGTTCCCGAATAACCTGCCACCGAACAATTCCCAACTTTCGAGCCGTTTAACGAAGTAAACGAAGGAGAAATGGTTTTGCCGAGTGCATAATTGCTTCGCATCGAGTTGACATAGACGTCAGACGGAATCAAATGGAATAAATCGGTGTACATTGTGTCTGTTGCCCCGCCCCACCAACTTTTTGGGAAAGAGTGTTCACGGTTGTAACCTCCGCCTTGCTTCGACGCACTTGCTGCTTGATTCGCAGTAAAACTATAATCGAAGTAAGGAATAACGCAATTGCTCTCGCTATACATATCCCAAACCTTACCGTTAGGTTTTTTGTCGGTGGATTCGAAATCTGTCCACAAATTATCATAAGAACGCATATTATGTCCGTTAATAATCTCGTGAAGTTGATTTCTCAACGTTAAACCTGTTCCTGTTGCGGAAGTATAATACCCCGCAGGAATAAACGAAGTTAAACCTGTCCCTGCGACAGAAATGATTTTATTTTCTGTTGTTGATGCGAGAGTTAAACTTACTGACGTTTCACCTGCCGCTGTTGGTGCGAAGCGACAGAAAACCTTTGTGCTTTCGACTTTGCCGCCTGTTTGCGTCAAGGTTAACGAATTTGAGTAACCTGTTTGGCAATTTGTTGAAATTTCGAAGTTTGCAGACGCAGAAATCGAAATATTTTCAGTTAAATTGTAACCGCAAACGTAAAAATATTGAGCATCCGATTTTTTATTCGCTTCCATATTTCCAAAATGCAAAATATCTGTGAAAATATTAATTTTCGGTGAAATATCGGCATCTGTCGGGGTAACATTGCCCCATGCTGTCGAAATTCGAATTTCATCAATATAAGCATTCGGCGTTGAAGTGGAATTTCGCAAAACAACAGACCCAAAAGAATACGCATCTGTCGAGGTAACATTCGTCACTTGCCCTGTCGGTTCGCTTCCGCCCAAATTAGTCGGATTCACCCACAAAGACGCCATTTTCGAAGTTTTATTATATTTCAAAACAACGAAATAGGTCGTTGCAAACGTTAAATCTTGCGAAAAATCGGTGTAAGTGCCTGAAACTCCGTTCATTATTGACAAACGAAAATTATTTCCCATATTGACTTTTTTAATTCCGAGTCTTGAAAAATAATTTGACACCGAAATGCCTGATTCTGTCGCAAAAGAAAGGAAAAAATCGGTAATTGTGTCTAATTGTTTGTTGTCTAAAACGTTGATTAAACAAGAGATATAACACGAATCTGGCGAAACAGAAATCGGAATATTCACTTTGCGGCTGTCAACGGTATTTACTCCTTTCAAATGAATTTTATTTCCTGTCGAAGTTTGCAAACCTGCATACGTTAAACTGCCCGCAATTATCGGGATTTCTCCTACTCCGCCATTCGAAATCCATTCGTTTAACGAAGTTAAAGTTCCTGTGCCGCCGATATTGCGTTCACCTAAAAATCCTTCGTAAAAAGTTGGGATTTCGTTGGAATAAACGTTAAAAGGTGAACTTATGACATTCCAATCGTTTGATAATGAACGAGTTGCAGTTAAAAGTACGTTATTCGCAGTTATTGAAAATTGCAAATTATCGAAAGTCGCAATTCCTAAAACAGCAGTTTCTGTTGTTGTCGTTAAACCTGCCGCTTCGAGTTTAATTTCTTCGTTGAAATCTAAATCTGTAATGTCGTTATTATCAACACCTTGCACCGTAACGGCGGGCGTCATGATTTGCGAAATTACAACGTTAGTCGGTTGTTGTAAAAATGACAATTTCGTTGCAGAAACTTCGATTCGATTTTTATCAACCGAAATATCGGAATTAATATCGAAATTCGTAAAACTTGAACCCGAATTATCCGAAGTTACTGCTAAATTTGAAATATTAAACTGAAATTGCGAATTGTCAACAATTTCTGAAGTTTCGAAAGTTAAATATAAATCGAAAGTTTTTTCTGAATTATCTGCGGCTGAGATTCCTGTCAAATTTGTAAACGTGATATTTTCTGACGAAACAGAAACTTCGGCAATTTTCGTATTTCCATCGAACAAAGCTGCTTGACGAATCGTATTTGCCCAAAAATTTACAGAATTTGATGTTCCTTTCGAAAAAGTTATCGATTTTAACGTTGTTGGCAACGCATCGGCATCGTTGAGTGTTGCTCCGCCATCGCGAATGGTGAAAGAAAACACTTTTATTCCGTCAGAAGTTGTCGAAATGGTGTTCGAAGTGTTCGAAATGTACAAAATATTTTCTGTTTCGCCGTTTGCAGCGATAATATCTGAACTTTGCGAGGTCGATTCAATAATTGTCTGCACGCCGCCATTCGATGTTGTCCCCAAAATGGTCGGCGAATTGTTAAACGAAAGTCCCGAAGCATCGGTTGTCGCAAAAATTGTGTTTCCTGCGGCGGCTGTTGGAGAAATATCGGCGGTAATAAAGAGATAACCTGTCGTTCCTGCTTCGATATTTTGCGAAAAACTTACTGCGGTATGCGTTGTTGGCTGTAAATTTGTCGAAATGGTTTCGAGAGTTGCGTCATTGATGTCGAAAATGCTGTCTGTCGAGTAACGAATTTTGAAATTTGTTACATCTGAAGCGGCATAAGTGCCTGACGTAAGAAACGAAATGCCGTTAAATGTTGTTGCGAGATTCGAAACTGACAAATTTAACTGAAACAAAATATTATTTGTACTGTTTTGTTGAACATTTCCTGTCGGAATTGTCGGTGAAGAAATGTTGACGGTGGAATTCATTGGTGGAAAAATGTCTGTCCACGTTTTTCCAACTCTGATTCCGTCAACGGTCAATGTTGCTGCGGCTGTTGAACTACCTTGTCTCAAACCAACATTGCCAATATCTGCGGCGTCTGCAGCAGTATTATCTCCTGCAAGAATTGTTTCTGCGGGTTCAGTTGTTGGAATATTAGAATCAAAAACAAACAAAGAGACAATATCGTCAGTTGATGTTCCAGAATTGAAAGCATATTTCAAAACTACGAGATACGTTGTTCCGATGGCATAATTGAATCCTGTATAAACAACTGTTCCTGTGTTTGAAGCGGCTTTTGAGATTCCAAAAGCGAAGTTTTCTGTTGACGCATCTTTTTTCAGAAAGACTCGACCTTTGTAAGTTGTTGTACCTGCAGGTGATTCTGTGAAATCTAAAAAATAATCGCCTGTTGTTTGTGCGGCATCAACTTTGACCAAGAAAGCTGCATAAACATTTGCAGAATTTTGCGTTGTGAAAGAACGTTTAACATCTTGCCCTGTGTTAAAAACAAATGCAGAATTGCCTGTTACCGAAGCATATTGAGCAAAAATCAAATTGTTTGCGGTAACTTTAACAGGATTGGTTGTTGATAATGTTCCCTGTGTTACCCAACCGAGAGAAAGCAATGTGTCTCCTGCGGGATAATCAAAGTTTTCCTCGAGAAGAAGTTGTCCGCGTGCCATTTGTGTCTCGAAAAGCAACAACAAAGGCAGGAACAAAACGAAAAGAAAGATTCGTTTATTCATATTTAATGAAGGTTTTAGTGAAACTTATAAAAAAAAATAATTTTTGTTAAAAAATTTTGTTTTTTCGAAAAAATGTTATATCTTTGCGGTTTAAATTTGTAGCCGAATCGTTTTGGACGTTGGAGAGAAGGTTTTTAATAAACATTAACTCGTCGGCCGGTTGCTTGACAAATTTATTTTTCTCAAGCAACTTTTTTTATTCTTTTGTTTCTTCTTCAATTTCTCCAAACTCATTTTTTGCTGCTTCGAGATATTGTTCTTTTTTGTCATTTGTTTCGGAGATTCCATTGCGTTGATTTCCACAAATTCCTTTTTTCTGCAAGTATTCGATAAGCATTTGCTCTCTGCCTCGAATGGCATCGCTGTTTGTGGAGATTTCGTCAATTTCTGACTCGCCATAACCTTCTTGATTTTTGTGATGACTGTTGTCTCGTTTTTTTCGAATTTCTTCGGCATCTTTTTCTTGATTTCCTGTTGTTTCGCCGCTTGCTCGCCCCGCATACACTAAACCAATTTCCTCATTTTTCTTGAGATAAGTAATAAATAAACGATTTAAAATTGTTTTCATAAAGTTTTTAGTTTTTGAAATTCAGAAATGGGCATTAAAAGGTAACTTGCAATGTCGGCATTTTTCATATATTTGACACGAAAATTTTCCCGTCCTGCATAAAAATCGTTTAATCGTTTTTCGATTCCTTCAGGAGACCAAACCGTCCAAGATTCCAAACCAAGACACTCTTCTTTGCTCGCAGCACGATGAAAACCACGAAAAATCAATTCAAATTTATGCGGATTCAAAATATCTTGACGATAAAACGGCGGAATATTAATTAAATTTTCCTCTAAAGGCAATATTTTCCCCATTTTCAACCAAAAACCTTTCGTTACAGCGAAATTGTAAACACAAGTAATAAACAAAATTTCACTGTTGATTATTTTGTCCAACGCAATTTCGTCTTTGGTGCGAAAATTGTAAAATGCAAAAGTTGTTTCCAATACGCGCGCATACGTATGAAAACCATTTTCCAACGGAATTTTAACAATATCCCCAACAACACGTTTTTGACGTTTAAAAGTTCGTTCCATAAAAATTAATTTTTTACAAAAATACGAATTAAACGCCGACAGGTTTGTAAGCCCTGTCGGGTTAATATTAACCTGTCAGGGTGCAAAAAGCACCTGACAGAGTTTAAAACGAAAATCCTTTGTTCAGAAAACTATCGCGAATAAAATCATTCACAGGAATTTTATGCAACAACATTATCTCGTAAACCTTTTGCAGTTTATCTTTTTCGCCTTTTTTAACAGAATTTAACAATGCAGTAATTGTATAACCATCAATTCGCAACGAATTTTTTATCATTTCCTCATACAACGACAACGAAACTGAAAAATCTGTGCATTTTTTCATTAAACTGCTGTAACCAATCAAAAAATTCTTTTTGCGTTTAAAATCCGCATTTTTCAACGAAAACTTCGACTTC
>DYQK01000041.1 GCA_020719385.1 Rikenella microfusus
GAATGCAACGCATTCAATAGAAGCCCCTTTGTCTTTAGCAAAGGGGTAATTCACATAAAAAGTGTTTGTTTTATATAAAATTTCGTTAAATAATGAAAATTTTGTTTAATTTTGCAGCAAATTTTTCTATAAAAAAATGTCAGACTTACATTATACTCGAAATATCGGCATCATGGCACACATCGATGCAGGAAAAACTACCACGTCTGAGCGAATTTTGTATTACACGGGTTTAACTCACAAAATTGGTGAAGTCGATGAGGGAACAACAACGATGGACTGGATGCCGCAAGAGCAAGAAAGAGGAATAACTATCACTTCTGCTGCAACAACAACATATTGGCAATATAAAGGTAATTCGTTTAAAATCAACCTTATAGATACTCCTGGACACGTAGACTTTACCGTTGAAGTTGAACGTTCCTTGCGGGTTTTAGACGGAGCAATATGCGTTTTTTGTGCCGTTGGTGGTGTTCAGCCGCAATCTGAAACTGTTTGGCGGCAAGCAGACAAGTACAAAGTGCCGCGAATCGCTTTTGTCAATAAAATGGACAGAGTCGGTGCGGATTTTTTTATGGTTCTCAACGAAATTAAGGAGAAATTAGGTGCAAATCCGATTCCTTTTCAGATTCCTATCGGTGCAGAAGAGAATTTCAAAGGCGTTATTGATTTATTGAGTAATACAGCCATTTTGTGGCACGATGAAACTCTCGGAGCAAAATTTGATTTTGCAGAAATTCCCGAACATTTACTCGAAACAGCAGAGGAATATCGAGATAAACTTCTCGAATCGCTTATCGAGACAGATTTGGAAATGATGGAAAAATTTTTCGAAGACAAAGACGCTATTTCGGTGCAAGAATTTTGGAATATTGCGAGAAAAAACGTTATTGAAGGAAAAATTATTCCTGTTTTCTGCGGAGCCGCTTTTCGAAACAAAGGAATTCAACCGCTTTTAGATGCTGTTTGCGAATTGTTGCCGAATCCGTTGGATGTTGGGGCGGTCAAAGGTACAAATCCGACTAACAATGAAACGGTTTTGTGTTCACCTTCGTCTTCGGAACCGTTGGCGGCTTTGGCTTTCAAAATTGCTTCGGATAAATTTGTCGAGAAACTCGCTTTTGTGAGAGTGTACTCAGGAATTTTAAAATCAGGAGAAATTGTTTTCAATTCGAGAACAGGTCGCAGAGAAAGAATTACGAAACTTTGCAGAATGCACGCCAATAAACAAAATATTGTCAATTCTGTCGAAGCAGGCGATATTTGTGCGATAATTGGTTCGAAAGATATTCGCACAGGAGATTCGCTTTGCGAAGAGAAAAATCCGATATTCTTAGAATCCATAATTTTTCCGAATCCCGTTATTGGAGTTGCTATTGAACCCAAAACGCAAGGAGATTTAGAGAAATTAAATGCTGCTTTGCAACGTTTATCCGATGAAGACCCAACTTTTCAGGTGAAATATGACGAAGAAACGGGACAAACATTAATTTACGGTATGGGCGAATTGCATTTGGAAATTCTCACAGACAGATTAAAACGCGAATTTAATGTTGACTGCAATCAAGGAAAACCGCAAGTTACGTACAAAGAAGCACTTACGAATTCGGTTAAACATCGAGAAATTTTTAGACGTCAGGCAGGAAACAAAGTTCATTATGCGGAATTGGAAATGACCATTTCGCCGAACAAAAATTCAGAAACTCATTTTCAATTTCTCGATTCTACTTCGAATAAACAGATTCCGAAGGAATTTATCGCTGCCATTCGCAAAGGTTTTGAGGAATCTATGAATTGCGGCACGCTTGCGGGCTATCAACTCAATGATTTAAAAGTTGAACTGCACGATGTAATTTTCAATTCTACAGATTCAGATATTTTAGCATTCGAAGTTGCTGCGCGTTATGCGTTTCGCGCTGCTTCGGAAAAAGCAAATCCTGTGCTGCTTGAGCCGATAATGAATGCGGAAATTGTTGTTCCTGAAGATTATGTCGGTGAAGTGTTGAGTGATTTAAACAAACGCCGCAGCGAAATTCAAGGAATGGAAATGCGTTCGGGGGCAAGAATCGTCAAAGCAACCGTGCCTTTGTCCGAAACTTTTGGGTATGTTACCGTTTTGCGAACATTATCGCAAGGTCGGGCAACCGCTTCGATGGAATTTTCGCATTATTCCGAAGTGTCTGCCTATATTTCAAAAACTATTGTTGACACAATTCGCGGGAAAATCATTTTTTCATAAATTTTTTACCAAAAACCAACAAAACTCTGTCAGGTGTTTTCACATCCTGACAGGTTTTTGGAAAAAAATTATTTTTTTGTTAAAATTTTTCAAAAAAAACATTATCAATTAAACGAATTTCACCAACCATTACTGCAATACAACCAATTTTTTGATTTTTCTCTTCCCAAGAATCAATATTTTGTAAAGTTTGCGTATCAACAATCTCGAAATATTCGGTTTTCAAAAACGGATTCGCATCAATAGTTTCAATAACCCATTTTTTCAATTCAGAAACAGAAATATTTCGCAAATTTTTTGCTTGAAATAATGTTTGAGAAATCAAAACAGAATTTTTTCTTTGCTCTTCGCTCAAACGCAAATTGCGAGAACTCATCGCTAAACCATCTTTTTCCCGAATTGTCGGGCAAGGAATTATCTCAATGTTTAAATTTGAGAGATATTTTTCGTTTAAAAAACGAATAATTGTTAATTGTTGAAAATCTTTTTCCCCAAAATAGGCTTTGTGCGGCGAAACTATCTCGAAAAGTTTCGCAACAACAACCGCAACGCCGTCAAAATGTCCTTTTCGAAATTTTCCTTCCATAACTTTGTCCAAATGATTCAGAAAATACGGATTTTTTCGAGACTCTTCATTGGGATACATTTCAGATTCTGTCGGCGAAAATAAAATATCGCAATTTATTTTTTCCAACAGTTCAGAATCTTTTTCCGACATACGCGGATATTTCTGCAAATCAACGGCATTATTGAATTGCGTAGGGTTCACAAAAATACTCACCACGACAAAATCGTTTTCATTTTTTGCTTTTTTCACCAAATCGAGATGCCCCGAATGCAACGCACCCATTGTTGGAACAAATCCTACGGTTTTCCCTGAATTTTTGATTTCGAAAATCTGTTTTTTCAGAGAAGAAATGTTAAAAAATATTTCCATTTTATAAAAAATGTTAAATTAACACATCTCTTTTTTTGTAAGAAGTGTGAAGGAATTTTTTACTTTCTTCAGAAAGCGGCTCACCGAAATATTTTTGATACAACTCTGTGACCGTCTGATTTTTATACGGAAATTTTAACGTTTCGAGTGCGTCAATTTCGTAAATTGCCTCTTGACGTTTCTCAATAATTTTTTTGTTTGTCAAAATTGGTTGACCGCCTCCAGCAACGCAACCGCCCTCGCATGCAAGAATTTCGATGAAATGAATATCTTTGCGACCATTTTCGATTTCGTTTAACAACATTCTTGCGTTCTTCAAGCCGCTAACAACCGCAATTCCCACTTCAATTTCCTCAATTTTAAAATGAAATTCTTTTCGAAAATCATTATTTCGCAATTCTGAAAACGAATATTGCACCAAATCTTTTCCCGTTACCTGATGATACAAAGTTCGCAACATTGCTTCGGCAATTCCGCCTGAGGTGGCAAACAATTTTCCGCTTGAACTTCGCGTATCGAAAGGCGAATCTGCTCCTTCGGGAGAAATTTGCTTCATATCGATTCCGTGCATACGAATTAATTGGGCAAATTCTCTTGTTGTCAAAACCGTATCAACGTCAGGAATCGATTTTTGAATCATTCCATCTCGCTGCGACTCAAATTTTTTCGCAATACACGGCATTATTGACGCAGAATAAATTTTCTTGGGCAATAATTTTAACTCCTCAGCGAGATGTTTTTTGATAATTGTACCTAAAATTTGTTGCGGCGACTTTGTTGTTGTCAAATTGGGTAGAAAATTGGGGAAAAATTGTTCAGCAAACTTCACCCAAGCGGGACAACACGAAGTAAGAAGCGGTAATTTTTCGTTATTTTTGATTCGCTGCAATAAATCTGCGGCGATTTCGATGGAATAAATGTCGGCGGCGAATCCTGTGTCGAAAATTTTATCGAAACCCATTTTGCGAAGGGCTGCGTTTATTTTTCCTGTAACATCTTTTCCTGCTTCTAACTCAAATTCTTCTGACAGAGAGACAGAAAGTGTCGGCGAATACTGAATTGCGGTAAACATTTCTTTGTTGTAAAGTGCTTCCTGCAATTTTGTAGAGTAATTTCTCTCGGTCAAAGCGGCTGTCGGGCAAACCATAATACATTGACCGCAAGTTACGCAACTCGAAACGTTGATATTTTTCTGAAAAGCGGTAGAAATGCCGATGTGTTCGTCTACTTTCACAAAATCGATTGCCGAGACAGACTGAATTTCCTCGCACACTCGCACACAACGCCCACACGCAATACATTTCGAAGGGTCGGCAATAATGCTCGGACTTGATTGGTCCATCTTTAACTTTGTTTTTTTGCCGACAAAACGTCTTTCGTTGATGCCCAATTCTTTTGCTAAACGTTGTAATTCGCAATTTGTATTTCTCACGCAATAAGTGCAGTCATCGGGATGATTTGAGAGCAGCAACTCGACTAACATTTTTCTTGCCTTGATAACTCTTGGCGAATGCGTTTTAATTTTCATCCATTCTTGCACAGGAAAGGAACAAGAAGGAACTAAATCGTTAAAACCTTCGACTTCCACAACACAAACCCGACAAGCACCGCTGGGTGCAAGACGTTCCATATGACAGAGTGTTGGAACTTTGATACCGTTTCTTGAGAGAGCTTGATAAATTGTTTCGCCTTTGTATGCTTTGAGCGGTTTATGATTCACTTCGATAGTAAAAACCATATTTTTTTTATAAATTTTTTTACAAAATTAATCATTTTTTTGAGAAAATACAAATTTAAACAAAAAAAACTTGCCAAATTTCGAAAAACTTGACAAGTTAGAAAAAATTAAATTTGTGTTTTTGTAAAATTTACGGCAGGGAAAGTAAACTTGTGTTTTGGAAAGGTTGTAAAATTTATGGAAGGCAAAATAACAGGTAAATAACCTGCATTAAGAGTTATTGTCGAGATAAAACTTCGCAGAAAAGGAAACGCTATTGCTGGAGCATTGATATTAGGAAGTTCTGAGGTTTTAAAATTCTCGTTTATTGGTTCTGAGGTTTTAAACCAAGTAACGTATTTACATTTAAAAATAAACTCTTCAGGTTGTGTAATTTCAATGTCAAAAACTACATTAAAAATAGTGTTGTCATTGTTGTCGTACTGATTTATGTATTGTAGAGAAAAACTTTTTTTCTCTTTCTCGGAATTAAATTTTTGTAATTCGAGATTAACAACTTGATTATGCAAAATTTGTAAATTCATAGCAAAGTTTTATTTCTAAGCGGCAGTTGCCAGATTAGAATTAGAGAAATCATTGTAATTTAATTGGTCATTATTGATTTCTGAAATGAAAAAATTATTGAAATTTTGCAAAAAATGTTGAGATGGTAAAACATAATCCACAGATTTTGCAAAAATTCTTTCTCTATTATCAATTTCCTCAAATTGATAACCAAGAGATTGAAACTGTTTAACAATTTCTTCGGGAGTAACTTTCTTGAAATAAGCATCTATTTGCTCCTTAATGTCGGTAAGTTTCATATAGTTTCTCGTTGAATAATTTTGGTATATTTAATGGAATTGATATCTCGTACAGATAAAACTGTGCAGTTTGGTGTTCTAAAATTTGCTTTACAAATTCTTTCGTCAGTAAATTTTATATAAAAATTCCCCTTCACGGCATCTAATTTGGGAATTATCCTGTTTTGAACAGCAAGATTTATAATATGTCCATCCTTAGGTGAGACCGAAGTGTTTGTTATACATTTTTTACTTTCTTTTATTTTTTGAATAAACTTATCTCGTAAGTAATTAAAAGTCTCCAGTCCATCTTTTTCTGTTAAATCAATAAAATTTTCAGTTTTGAGGGAAATCATTGATTCTAAAATTGTATAATCACGATATTTATAAGTGTAATTTAAGTTGTCCCACGCCTCAGCAATAGCCCATTTTCTTGCTGCCCAATATGGTTTGGGCGGAACTCCATCGCAAAAAAAATATACTCCATCGCCCAACCATTGTTCGTTTTCTATATCTGTTGAAAGTTTAAAACCATTGTTCAATATTGATTCTACATTTTTTGTGGCTGTGCCATGATACCCAATTATTTCCATTATTTTTAATTTAAAATTTGGACAAAGTTAATCATTTTTTTGAGAAAATACAAATTTAAACAAAAAAAACTTGCCAAATTTCGAAAAACTTGACAAGTTAGAAAAAATTAAAATAATGTTAATTTTTCTTAATATCTTTCATCATTTGAAAAACTTCCTTGACATACATATCTTTTTTCAAGTCCGTTTGCCATGCTTTCATTCGATTCAACGAAGTTGAGTCGTTTTGCATACGCGAGGCATCTGCTTTTGACATTTCGAAGATTAAACCTGTTTCTTTTTTATCAACTTCAAATTTCTTCGCTTCTTTTTTGCGTTTTTGCTCTTCTTTTCTAAATTTCTCTAAATTCAAAGTAATTGAAGTCGCTTCTTTTTGTTTTTGCAAACGTTTCGCATTCTTAGCAATAAGTTGAAAATCTTTATCGCCATCAATTCGTTTTTTGCTCAACTTTTTGACTTTTTCCATATCAAAAGAAGGTTTCCATTCGGAATAATTGGCAGCAGAAATTTGGTCCCAAGGCATCGGATTATCTAATTCTCGCTCGCCGATGTCGGTAAACATATAATTGTCGGGCAAAACGATGTCCGAAGAAACGCCTTTGAGTTGTGTTGCTCCGCCGTTGATTCGATAAAATTTTTGCATAGAAATTTTTATTGACCCAAGCGGTTTAAATTCCGAGAGTTTTTGGTCTCTAATAATTTCATCGAAATCAATAAAACGTTGCACCGTACCTTTTCCAAAAGTTTGCGGCGACCCAACAATGATTCCGCGTTTATAATCCTGAATGGCAGCGGCAAAAATCTCTGACGCAGACGCACTGAAGGCATTTACCATCACGACTAACGCTCCTTCATACAAAATTCCTGCGTCTCGGCTTGCCATAACTTGCGGAAAACCTTTGCGAGGCTGAACCTGAACGACAGGTCCACTTTTGATAAACAAATCAACCATTTCGACAACATCCTGCAAAGAACCACCACCGTTGTCTCGCAAATCAAGAACTATTCCGTCAACATTTTCATCTTTTAACTTTTGAACCTCAGCGGCAATATCTTTTGAACACGTTCTTCCGTTTTTGTCGTTAAAATCTGTGTAAAACTTCGGCAAATAAATGTAACCAACTTTCGTATTTTTATCGGCATCTTGAATAATTGTCGATTTTGCGAATGTTTCCTGTAAAATAATTTCCTCACGAATCAAAGAAACAATTTCTGATTCTCCCTCGCGTTTTTTAATAGTTAAACGCACTTCTGTTCCTTTTTTTCCCCGAACGAGTTTTACAACATCATCAATTCGCATATCAACAATGCTGACAGCCTCTGCTGCTCCTTGAGCAACTTTCAAAATAATATCGCCGACTTTTAATTTCCCATTTTTCCAAGACGGACTACCAGGAACAAGTCCCGCAATGCGAATGTATCCGTCAGTGCCTTCTTGCAACTGCGCACCGATTCCTTCGAGTTTGCCCGAAATGCTAATATCGAAATTTGCCTTGTCTTCGGGAGGAAAATATTCAGTGTGTGGGTCTAATGCTCCAGTTAACGAGTTGAAATACAAGTTCATACGGTCTTGCTTCGAAAGTTTATTGACGCGGTGAAACCAATCGTCCATCGTTTTTTTCACCTTCTGACGAGCATCAACTTCCATTTCTGCGAAGGATTTTTTCTTATAAGACGTATCTCGCATTGCCAAGGCGTCTTCTTGTTGCTGCAAAGCAGCCGAGAGTTTCAACATTGTCTCGTATTTCATTGATTTTCGCCAAATTTCGAAAAGTTGAACCGTGTCTGTGGAAAATTTATTTTTCTTAACTTCCAATTCGATATTCTCATTTGCTTGAAAATCAAAAGGTTTACTCAAAATTTCTTTGTAATAACGTTCAACAATTTTTAAACGTTCATTGAAAATTTGATAAGAAAGTTCAAAAAAATTATCGGTTTCATTTTTTATCTCGTCATCAATTTTCTCTCGATATTGAGACATTTTGTCAATGTCGCTTTGCAAAAAAAATCGTTTAAAATAATCGAGTTTGGTGATATAAAGGTCAAAACTTTTTTTCGAAAATTCGTCATCAAACTTTACATTTTCATAATGGTTAAATTCCAAAGTTTTTGAGATAAACTGCAACAACAATTTATTTTTGGGGTCAAAATTGTCGTTTATTTGAAACGACAGCAAAATGCTAAACAGCATTATCGCAACAAGCGAATACAAAAATTTAGTGTTCATATTTTGATTTTTTTGAAAAAAATTCATAAAAAAGATTTTGCAAAGATATAACTTTTCACAGACAAATATACTATTTTTTTGTTAAAAATATATAAATTTTTATCTTTGTAAAAAAATTTTTTATGCGAATTTTATTAATTTTTGGAATATTTTTTTCGACATTTTTGTATTCTCAAGAAGTTATTGAGAAACCAAATTCTGCCTCAAAAAGTCATAATACCTTGATTATTGATAAGATAGAACGCTCAAAGACAGAAACAATTGTTTATTTAACCATCGAAAATCAGGTGGAAAACGGTTGGGTTTGCATTGATAAAAAAATTTATCTGCAAAATTCATCAGGCGGCGAGAAATATTTTTTGCTGCAAAATAAATTTATTCCGACTTGCCCTGAGGTTTATCATTTCTCTTATTCGAGTGAAAAATTGAGTTTTGTTTTGTATTTTCCGCCGATTCCTGCTTCGATAGAATTTCTCGATATGGTTGAAAATTGCAATAATGCGTGTTTTTCGTTTGAAGGAATAATTTTAGATAAAAAATTTAACGCACAAATTGAGGAGGCACACAAAATTGCTTCGTATGATTCGGAGGGTGCGTTGAAAATTTTTTCGCAGTTAATCTCGCAATATCCGAAATATCCGTTTGCGATTTGGCATTTTTATTGTGCGACTTTGTGCAACGAGTTGCGAAGACCTGAAGAAACGAAAAAATGGATTCAGAAATTAAGACTTTCGAATTGCAGAGATAAAGAAAAATTTTTAAAAATTCTCGAAAAAAAATAACTTTTCTCAAAAAGTTTTCGTATTTTTGCAGCGAAAAATAATTTGTTCAAATTTATGAAAAAGAAAAAACTTACAAAACAAGATGTTTTAAAGTTAATTGCCTCTATTTCATCAGAGACAAAAATTGGTCTGGCGGAAAGCAAAGAGCGTTTAGACCGTTTAGATGCTTCTTTGAAAGAAAGCGTTGAGAAAAGTAACGAACGTTTAGACGCTTTAAGTGCTTCTTTGAAAGAGAGTAATGAACGTTTAGACCGTTTTGAACTTTCTTTGGAAGAAAGTCATGAAAAATTTTCTCAAGAATTAAAAGAAAGTCATGAAAAATTTTCTCAAGAATTAAAAGAAAGTCATGAAAAATTTTCTCAAGAATTAAAAGAAAGCCGCGCTGAATTTGATAAAAAATTGGGAAATTTGGCAGGATTTTTCGGCAGATTTGTAGAAGAAATGGTAAAACCTAATATCGTTAAAATGTTTCAGGAAAAAGGCATTGATGTAGAAGTCGTATTGCGTGCCGCTGTCGGTAAAAAAGATGGAAAAAATTTTTACGAAATAGACTGGCTCTTGATAGATTCCTCTGTCGCAGTTGTTGTTGAGGTGAAAAGTAAATTCACAAAAGATGAAGTTGATGAACATCTTGAACGCTTAGATAAAATTTGTGAAATTGCCCCAAAACACATAAATTTGAACGGAAAAACGTTATTTGGTGCTGTCGCAGGAATTTTCTTTGAGGAAAATGCTGACCGTTATGCGTATAAAAAAGGTTTATACGTTTTGAAACAGACAGGAAATATTCTCGCAATAGTCAATGATGAAAAATTTAAACCCAAAGAATGGAAAACAAATTATTAAAAAAAATACGAATTACAAGTTTTTAATTTGTAATTCGTAAAAATTTTTAGTTGTTGAAAAATTTATTTCTGAAAAACGTTGATATTTTGCGTTGGTGTTGGAAACGCAATCTCATTTTTCTCAAATTCTCGCTTAACATTTTCTTGCAAAAAGAAAAATACTTCCCAATAATCATTCGGATTTACCCACGCACAAACAGCAAGTTTCATTACTCCAACGCTAATTTCAGTAATAACAATAGCAGACTCAGGCGTTTTCAGAATCTTCGGATGAGAAGACATTAATTTGTTCAAAACCTCGCGAATTTTCGTCAAATTCGAACCAATTCCGACAGGAACAACAACATCAACACGGCGATTCGGCTCGGTAGAATAATTTGTCAACGAACCCGTTGCCAAAGGCGAATTCGGAATAATAATTGTGTTGTTTTCAATAGTTTTCAAAACCGTATGAAAAATCTGAATCTCGCTAACCACACCTGTATAACCCTGTGCTGAAATTAAATCTCCAACTTTATAAGGTTTAAAAACTAAAATCATCACGCCGCCTGCGAAGTTTTGCAAACTTCCTTGCAACGCCAAACCAATAGCCAAACCAGCAGCACCCAAAAACGCAATAAACGAAGTTACTTCAACGCCCACCATTCCGAGAATACTCAAAATCAATAACACTTTCAAAAGCGTACTAATCAAAGTATACAGAAAAGTAACTAACGAAGCATCCATTTTGCGATTATACAACAACCTTCGCAAGCCGCCCGTTATTGCTTTAACAACCATCCAACCAATAATCAGCGTTAAAATTGCCAACAAAAGTTTAGGACCGTAAGAAGCAGCAAGACGCGTTACTTCCTTAATGATAAGTTCAAAATCCATAATTCTAATTGTTTTTTAAAATTTGCCAAATGTAAATTAATTTTTTCAAAAAATCAAATTTTTCGCGAAAATTTTTTCAAATTTTGTAACTTTTCGCTCAAAAATAGAGTCTATATAAAAAAATGAATGTGTATGCAAAATTTTATTGGAATAATTCCTGCCCGTTATGGTTCTAAACGTTTCGAGGGAAAACCATTGGTCGATATTGCAGGAAAAACGATGATTCAGCGAGTTTACGAACAAGCAAAACAAGCATTAGGCACGGTTATTGTTGCAACAGATGATAATCGAATTGCAAAAAAGGTTCATTCCTTCGGAGGAATTTTTGTTATGACTCAACCAACTCACCCAAGCGGCACAGACAGATGTTGGGAAGCGGTGAACATTTTTTCTTCAAAAACAGGAACTTTTTTCGAAAATATCATCAATATTCAAGGAGACGAACCATTTATTCGTCCCGAACAAATTAAAATATTGATGAAATGTTTTGAAAATCGAGAAACACAAATTGCCACTTTGATAAAATCTATTTCTACTCTTGAGGAACTTTTGAATCCCAATGTCGTCAAAGTGATAATGAATGAAAAGAAAAAAGCACAATATTTCAGTCGGAATCCGATTCCGTTTGTGCGAAATGTCCCACAAAATCAATGGCTTGCGAATCATACATTTTTTAAACACATCGGAATGTATGGTTACAAATACGAAATTTTGAAACAAATTACTCAACTTAAACCCTCGAAATGGGAAGTCGCAGAATCGCTTGAGCAGTTGCGTTGGTTGGAAAATAATTTTCGCATCTCTGTAGAAATCACCGAGTTAGAAACCATTTCGATAGACACACCTGAAGATTTAATTTTACTTTTAAACAAATTGTCAATGAATCAACTTTAAACTCTTTTTCCTATGAAACCGTTAATCTTTTCAATAATAACGGCAATAATATGGTTTATTTTTCCATTATTTGCCTCAGGGCAGTCGATTCGTCCCTCGGAGAACTCAGAAAATGAAGTTTTGTTGTATCCGAATCCTGTGAACGAAAATAAATTTAAAATTCAGTCAGAAAATTTAATCATCTCTGTTGAAGTTTTAAATGTCATTGGAAATTCCGTTTACAAATTCGAAAACACTAAAAACTCAAAAGACGACATTGCAGTAATATTGCCCGACTGCGAGAAGGGAATGTATTTGATAAAAATCACCTTCGTTGACCAGAAAGTTTTAATCAGAAAACTGTTGATAAAATAACACAAAATATTCCTCTCTTTTTCTAAAAGAAGGAATATTTTTTTTATTCTCACAAAGAATCCGTTATTTTTTGTAAATTTTCAACATAAGAAGCAACATCATATTTTTGAACAGAAAGCTTCCCATTCGCAGACAGATAAGTTTGTAATTCCTCGTGAAAATAAAGTTTATTTAACTTCTCTGCCAAATCTTTGGGGTTTTTTGCCTCGAAAAGTAAACTTGTTTGTCCATCTCGAAGCACTTCATTGAGACCTTGAACATTCGCAGCAACAACAGGAACACCCATCGCCCGCGACTCAACGGTGATTATCGGAAAAGACTCGTTCTCCGAAGGCACAACAACAACATCGCACAACGCTAAAATATTTGGAATATCGCTGCGATAACCCAAAAACAAAACCTGCTCCTCTACGTGAAACGAGTGAACAATATTCTCCAATTCATCCTGCAAACTGCCCGTCCCAACGACTAACATTCGATAATCCATCTGCAAATACGGAATCGACCTAATCAAATATTCACAGCCCTTAATTTTTTCCAACCGACCAATAAACCCGATGACAAAAACATACGGCGGAATACGAAGACGCAATTTCTCCCACAAAACATCAATTTTCAAATTCTCGCGGTTAAATTTTTCCAAATTCACAACATTCGGCAGGTAAATAATTTTTTCTTCAGGAATTTTACACTTCTCAATTAAATGTTTCGACGAAATATCCGAAGTTGAAAGAAAACAATTTATTTTATTCTGAAAAAATCGCAAAATAAAACGATATAAATGATTCCAATTTTTATTTTCGTTCACCATAATCTCGCCGTGTTCGTGAAAAATAATTTTCAACGAAGAACGAAAAAATATTTTCAACAAAAGCCCGATGACTTTTGATTTTGTTAAATGGCAATGAAGTACCTCAATGTTTTTTTCTTTAATTAATTTTTTAATTTCAAAAAATGTTTTTAGCGAATAACGTTTTTCACTTTTCGAAATATAAATATTGGGATGCAAAATTTCTATCATTGTTGCCGATTTACGTAAGCAAAACAAAAAAAGTTCAGAATTAGAAACTTCTTTTTCAAAAATTGTTTTCAACAAATTTTCAGCACCACCAGAACGCAACGAATCTATCAAATGCAAAGTTTTCATAAATTTTTTATTTTATTTCTATCAAAAATCGCACAAAATTTTTACAAAATTAAAATAATTTTTTGAGAAAATAAAAAAACCCACATTTTTTCGAAAAAATGTGGGTTTTTTTTTGAAAAATTTATTCGATATTTAATCTTTCGATAGCGTCCTTAGCTGCTCGTTGTTCTGCCTCTTTTTTTGAAGTGCTGGTGCCTGTGCCGCAAACTTTTTTGTCAATATACAGTTGGGCAATGAAATATCTCAGATTTTGCGAATCTGAATTCGTAACAAAATTCGTTTCTTTCTTGAACTTCTGCGCCCACTCAATAATTAAACTTTTGTAATTATTATTTTCGCTTTGCAGTTGTTTCATATCTACAAAACATTTTAGCACTTTATCAAGAACAAATTTTTTGGTAAAAATATAACCCTTGTCCATATAAATTGCACCGATAAGTGCCTCGAAAGTGTCTTCGAGAAGTTTGCGATTTCCCTGATGATGTTGCTCCAAATTTGTAACCAGCAGCAAATCAAGTTGCATTCGTCGGGCAAATTCGTTTAATTTCTCACCGTTCACAATTTTTGACCGCATTTGCGTGAGAAAACCCTCGTCTGCTGTTGGAAATTTATGATATAAAAAATCACCAATAACGGCATCAAGAACGGCATCACCCAAAAACTCGAGACGTTCATTATTGATGACTCTTCCTGCCTCATACACTACCGACGCTGATTTATGAATAAAAGCCGTCTCGTAATATCCCAAATGATTGGGCATAAAACCTAAAATACTTCTCAACGACTTATAAAAGCGTTTTTTTTCCCTGCACAAAAAATGATATCGAAAAAAGGGAAAGATAGCGTTTTGCACAAAATTTTATAATTTTTTAAAAATAACTGAAGCGTTATGTCCACCGAAACCAAAAGTATTACTCAAAGCAATTTTTACATCTCTTTTTTGAGCGACTTTCGGAGTAAGATTCAATTTAGAATCGATTTTGGGATCTAAATTGTCTAAATTAATCGTTGGCGGAATAATGCCTTCTTGAATTGCGAAAATACATGCCAATGCTTCGATCACACCTGCTGCTCCGAGTAAATGTCCAGTCATCGATTTGGTGGAAGAAATATTGATGTTATAAACCGATTCTCCAAAAACATTCTTGATAGCAAACAATTCAGCAATATCGCCTAATTGGGTAGAAGTTCCGTGAACATTGATATAATCAACATCTTCGGGTTTAATTTTGGCATCCTTCAATGCGTTAATCATTACACGTGAAGCACCTAAACCATCAGGATGAGGTGCGGTTAAGTGATAAGCGTCAGCAGATAATCCGCCGCCGATGACTTCTGCATAAATTTTTGCACCTCGACGCACTGCGTGCTCGTATTCTTCTAAGATCATTGCTCCTCCACCTTCTGCCATCACAAAACCATCTCTGTCAACATCAAAAGGACGTGATGCACCTTGAGGATTGTCATTTCGTACAGAAAGAGCTTTCATTGCGTTAAAACCTGCAACACCTGCCTCACTGACTGCAGATTCAGAACCTCCCGAAACAATTATATCGGCAATTCCGAGACGAATGTAATTAAAAGCGTCAATAATTGCATTTGTTGATGAGGCACAAGCGGAAACGGTCGTAAAATTGGGACCCATTAAACCAAATTTCATTGAAACGTAACCCGCTGCAATATCAGAAATCATTTTTGGAATGAAAAATGGGCTGAATCTTGGAGTGCCATCACCTAATACATAAGTTTTGACTTCTTCACCTAACGTGGTTATGCCTCCGATTCCAGAACCCCAGATTACTCCGATTTGGAACAAATCCTCATTTTTAAGGTCTAATCCTGAATCTAAAATTGCTTGTTCTGCGGTAACAATAGCGAATTGAGCGTATAAATCAATTTTACGAATTTCGCTTTTCTCGAAATATTTTGTTGGGTCGTAATTTTTAAGTTCGCAAGCAAATTGCGTCTTGAATCGGGAAGCATCAAAACGAGTAATTGGGGTAGCCCCGCTTACTCCAATTTTCAGCCCGTCCCAATATTCTCGAACGTTATTGCCGAGGGGAGTTAGTGCTCCCAATCCTGTAACAACTACTCGTTTTAATTCCATAAAGAATGTTTGTTGTCTTTATTTGGTATTTTCCTCAATGTATTTGATGGCTTCGCCCACGGTAGTGATCTTTTCGGCTTGGTCGTCAGGAATAGCAATATTGAATTCTTTTTCGAATTCCATAATCAATTCCACTGTGTCCAATGAATCAGCACCTAAATCAGTGGTGAAAGATGCATCAGAAACAACCTCAGGGTCTTCAACGCCTAATTTTTCCACAATAATGGCTTTTACTCTTGTTGCAATATCCGACATGGCGGTAAGATTTAAAAAGTTAATATACGTAAAATTACTTTTTTCAGGGGCAAAGAAAATTATTTATCATTAAAAAAAAAAATAAATTTGCATTTTTTTCATTTTATTTTTTCATTTTTTCTCTATCTCTTTGATAATCAATGAGATATTTTTTCATTTTTTCTCAAATTTTTTTTAAAATTTCTCAAAAAGAGATATTTTTTCTCTCAATTTTTTCATTTTTTTCTCTAAAATTTTATTTTTTTGAAAAAAATGACGCAAAAATTTGTTTATTCGAAAAAATAGTTTTATCTTTGCACCCGAAAGGAAAATACGAAAAAAAAAATGAAAATTCGAAAATTACATATCGAAAATTTTAAAAATTTAAAAGATTTTGACATTGATTTTTCCGATGAAAACGGTAATGTTCCGAGTTTAATTGTTATTGCGGGACAAAATGGAAGCGGAAAATCAAGTTTATTGCTGCAAATTTATTCTCTGTTTTTTAAAGAAGAATTTTTTGAGAAAGGAAAAGATTGGGTAGAAATAGAAAATGACGACAAACAAATTAAAACGATTCGAAAATTCCCTGATATTACTGGAAAAACAAAAATTTTTTCACGACATTATTCGGAGATAAGACAAAGCAATATTAAGAATTTGAAATCTCTTATTGTTAATTCTGTTAAAAATGAAGTTTTTGAGAGAAATGGTGTGGCAGAAAATGTATATTCCCAAATTAGGGAAATGTTAAGTTCAATAAATTTTGGTTTACAGGTAGAATTTCACGGAATAGACAGAAATGAAGAAGTAATTTTTAGAAATCATTTAGCAAAATTTCCGTTTGAGAGTTTATCTGACGGCGAACAGACATTGATGACGCACGTTTTGACTTTACTGATAGCAAAAGAACAATTAAAAAATACAATTCTTTTAATTGATGAACCTGAAAGTTCGTTGCATCCTGCTTGGCAGAGTCGTATTGCCCCGTTTTACCAAAAATTTGCAGAGGAAAATAATTGTCAAATTATTTTAGCAACGCATTCGCCGCATATTGTGTCGTCTGTTCGCAAAGAGCAAATTCGAGTGCTTGCAAAAGACGAAAATGACAAAACAATTGTCATGAAAAATTTTTTAAATTCTTATGGAAAACCTGTTGATGAGATTTTAATTGACATTTTTGGTTTAAACAGTTTGCGTACACCTGAGGTAGAAGAAAAATTAGAAAGATTAGACGAATTAAAATCTCAATTTGATTCTGAAGAATTTCAACAAAAAAGCGAAGAATTAGAGAAAATTTTGGGTTACTCTGACCGAGAATTAGTAAGAATCCGTTTTGATGTGGAATTATTAAAACGAAAGAGAAATGAGAAAAATAAATAAAGCAGAGCCAAGTTTTTATTCGGATTACATTAAAAAAAAATCGCCTAAGGTTTGGAAGGATTTGGAGAGTATCTTGAAGAATGATATTCGAGAATATCAATTAATAAATGAACAAAATTTTCAATGTGCTTACACAGAAATTCTTATTGATGATGCGAGTGAACAATATTGTCACGTTGAACATTTTAAAAAACGAGATTTGTTTCCAAAAGAAACGTTTAACTGGAATAATCTGTTTACTTGCTGCAATTCAGAAAAGTATGGTGCAAAGTATAAAGATAACAGTAGCAAAATAAGGCAAGAAGATTATCAATATTTGGTCCGACAGATGAAGATTGCGAAGATTTGTTTGAATATGATTCCAATGGTAAAATTTCTGCGAAAAATGGAAATATTAAAGCAGAGAAAACAATAGAATTGTTAAATTTGAATGAAGACAGCTTAGTTATACGCAGAAAAAAGATTGCAGCAGATGTGAGAATGTATTGTAAACAATCTGTATTTGATTTAGAAGAAATAATAAAAAATATTGGTGAATTTGAAAGTGTTATTAAATATTTTTATAACGAATATAAAAAATATTTCTAACCAACGTTCTTTGATTTATTGGGGCTGATATGGACTTGACATCAAGTTAAACTGGTTTGTAAGCATGCCGAGTATGTGATTCATCTCGTTAATCTGCATCACAAACTATAAATGGCGAAGAAACCTCTTACGCTCTCGCTGCTTAATCTGTCCTAAACCAACAGATTTGGCTCTTGCCCGTCTCAAGGAGATAGGGACGAGATATCCCACCTAATGCTCGCTCGATGGCAGACGGATTTTGGGGTACCATACTTTCACCGAGATAGTTCGAAAGACCCTCGTAATAGTCGAATGAAATTTTATCGAGGAAAGGAACAACAAAGGGCGTTCTCTCTCGTTGTGTTCACGAAAAAAAAATAGAGAAATATGTATGTAGAAAGCAAATGGGTTGCTTGTTTGGACGCGGGTTCGAATCCCGCCAGCTCCACTTTTTTTATTTTTATGACTCTAAAAGAGATAGAAAATTTTATTTATTCTGTTGCTCGTTCGGGAATTTCTGAAATGTCAATGGAAATTGATGGTTTAAAATTGTCTCTCAAGGTTTTTGAAAACTATGTTTCTGTTTTGCAAATCGAAAATCAGTCGATTCCTGCTGCTTTTACAGGAAAATCGGAAGAACCAATCTCAAATTATACTGCCATAAAATCGCCAGTTGATGGTGCGTTTTGTCGAAGACCTGCCTCCGACAAGCCGCCTTTCGTCAGTCTCGGAGAATTTGTTAAACTCGGCGACACGGTCTGCATTATTGAAAAAGCAAATCATAAATTCGATATTTTGTCTGAAGTTTCGGGAAGAGTAGTGCGAATTCTCCCCGAAGATGCAGAAAAAATTAAACAAGGACAACCTTTGTTTCTCATCGATACTTCAGAAATTCCCGAAAAAAGAGGCGAATTTTAACATTTTACTCAATAAAAACCTCAAGCAAACGACAATTTGTTTGCGGAATTAAATGCAAATTTTTCAAAACAGCAGGAATCAAAATAGTTTCTCCCGCCTTGAACGTTTCGGGTTCGTCATTTCCATACGAAATTTCACATCTTCCCGAAACACAAACATAAATCACAAAAGAATCAAGAAAATTGTAATCTGCTTCGAAAATTTCATCAAAATCAAGCATTTGAACAGAAAAATATTCGCATTTTAAAATCGAAGTACGTTTATTTTTTTCTTGCGAATAAGGAATTTTATAATCATTATGTACTTGATAATCAAGAACATCAAGTGCAAAATTGGTGTGCAGTTCTCTCTCTGTTCGTCCCCAATCATAAATTCGATAAGTTATGTCTGAAGTTTGTTGAATTTCTAAAAGCAAAACTCCTCTCAACAAGGCATGCACGCGTCCGGCAGGAATATAAAAAACTTCGCCTTCGCTAACTTCTTCATAATGAAGCAGTTTTCTCAATGTTTTGTCAGAATCGGTTTCGTCTGTTTCGTGCAAAATACTCAAAAATTCCTTCGTATTCGAAGGTTTTCGAAAACCACAAATCAACTCGGAATGCTCGTCAGAGTGCAAAATATACCACAATTCCGTTTTGCCGTAAGCGTTATGGCGTTCCTTCGCAACTTTATCATTCGGATGAACTTGCAGCGACAAATTTTGCGTTGCATCAATAAATTTCACCAACAACGGAAATTCGATTCCAAAACGTTGATAAATTTTATCGCCGACAACATCGCCGAGATAAGTTTCGACAATTTCTTGCAAAGAATTGCCCTTTAAAAAACCATTTTTTACCACCGAGATGTTGTTTTGCACCGCAGAAATCTCCCAACTCTCGCCGCACTCGACAGAAGGTGCGTATGCTTTTTTCAAAAAAAAGTGGATTTTACTGCCGCCCCAAATTTTTTTCTTAAATTGAGGTCTAAATTTTAACGGATATAATTCGTTCATTGGGTTTAAATTTTTTTGACAGGAAAAATATTTAACTTTTCCGCTTCTTTCAACATAAAATTAAACGATTCGAAATAATTATTTGAGATTTTTCCATCTAAAATGGCATCTTTGATAGAATTTTTTATATCTCCGACAATTTTACACGGCGAAAGTCCAAAAATTTCCATAATTAATTCTCCTGAAATCGGAGGCTGAAAATTGCGAATAGCATCTTTTTCCTCAACTTCTTTCAATTTTTGTCGTACAATTTGAAAATTCGCAAGAAATTTTTTCACTTTTTCATCAATTCCTGAAGTAATATCTGCCTCGCAAAGCAACATTAGGTCATCAATATCGTCTCCTGCCTCGAAAAGTAACCTTCGAATGGCAGAATCGGTAACTTCCTCTTGAGACAAAACGATTGGTCGAAGGTGCAGAAACACTAATTTTTGCACATATTTCATTTTTTCGTTGAGCGGCATTCGCAAATTTTTAAAAATTTCAGGAATCATTTTCGAACCAACAACCTCGTGTGCGTGAAAAGTAAAACCCTCAGAATCGGAATATTGTTTTGTCGCAGGTTTTCCAATATCGTGCAAAAGTGCAGCCCAACGAAGCCATAAATGATTTGTATTTCGAGAAATATTATCTAAAACTTTTAACGAATGATAAAAAATATCTTTGTGAGATTTTTCATTTTTCACATCAATACCTTTTAATTTTGCCAATTCAGGAAAACAAAACGGCAACAAGCCTGTTTCGTCCAACAGTTTAAAACCGCGCGACGGAATAGGCGAGAGAATTATTTTGTGAAACTCATCAACAATTCGTTCTTTCGACAAAATCAAAGTTCGTTCTTTGTTTCGCGAAATAGATTCTAAAGATTCTTGATGAATTGTAAAATTTAATTGCGTTGAAAAACGAATTGCTCGAATCATTCGCAGCGGGTCGTCTGAGAAGGTTGTGTCAGGATTTGTCGGAGTCCGAATAATTTGATTTTCTAAATCTTGCAGTCCGTTGAAAGAATCTAATAAATTTCCAAAAGTTTCTGAATTTAACGAAAGGGCTAACGCATTGATAGTAAAATCTCTACGCAGTTGGTCGTCTTGTAAAGTTCCATTTTCGACAACAGGTTTTCGCGAATTTCGTTGATAAGATTCCTTTCTTGCTCCAACAAATTCTACTTCGAGATTTTTGTATTGAAGCATTGCTGTACCGAAATTCCGAAAAACATTAATATTTGTATTTTTTCCGATTTTTTCAGCCACTTTTTCAGCAAAATCAATTCCGTTGCCGACAACAACAACGTCAATATCTTTTGAGGGGCGTTGCAAAAATAAATCTCTGACAAAACCGCCGATGACAAAAGTTTGCAAACTTTCGTTGTCTGCAATATTTGAGATAATATTAAAAATCGGATGCGTGAGATATTTAGAAAAATTCATAATTTATTGAGCAAAAGTTTCGCACCATATCAAGGCTTTCTCATAAGAAGTAAATTTTTCGACTCGCATTAATGAAATAATTTCTGATTTCATAGCGTTTTGCAAAGCAAAGATTGCGTACACATCGGTGGGCAAAACCATCGCAATGTTTCTGATTCCTGCGTCATAAATCATTTTTGTCCATTCATTTTTCACCCAATCTTGCAGTGCAGGAATAGTTCCTTGAAATTTTAACATTTGCGACAGATAAGTTGTTATTCCATATTTTGCTATTAACTCGACTTCTTTGAGTTTCATTTCCTTAATTTCGTCAGGAGTGCTATAATTTTTGTAAATTTCTTCGATAATTTTTTTCGAAACATCAAAACGCACAAGCATTCCGTTAGATTCAATGGTTGTTTCAGAAATATTTAACATCTTTTTAGAAAATTTTAGTATTTGAAGTGTTTTTTATTTTGACATCTCGTCCAACTCTTTGAAAAACAATTAAGCCGCATCGATTTGCAACATTGATGCTTGTTTCAGGATAAGTGAAAGAAGCAATTGCTCCGCGCAAGGAACGGTCTTTATATTCGGGAAACAATTTTTTGAAAGTTTCTAATTTTTTCTCTGAAAATTTTAGCACATCTTTGGGATGAAATTTATATTTCACTTCAATAACTAACAGATTTTCGTCATTGATGAGAATAATATCATATTCTCCGCCGCCGAGACCGTTTATTTCACGGTAACGATTTCGTTCAATAGATTTATAAGTAATCCCGTCAACTTCTAAATGTTCTCTAAAATAAGAGAAAAAATATTCCTCTGCCGCTTGTCCGATATTTTCTCCGATTCCAAAAACCATCGTTTTGAGTGTTTTCATTTCTGCGTCTCGTTTTTCGAACATTTCATCGACAAAAAACTTTGACTGAGCAATTTTTTGTTCAGTTTCCTCGTGCATTTTTGCAGTTTCTTCTCGTATTTTTGCAGTTTCTTCTCGTATTTTTGCAGTTTCTTCTCGTATTTTTGCAGTTTCTTCTCGCATTTTTGCAATTTCAACTGCGGCTTCTTCTCGCAACTGAGCGATATGCGAATCAGTTTCCTGACGCATTTTTGCAATTTCGACATTTATCTCAACCTGAGATTCTGCGGTTGCTTTTGCGACTGCTTTCTCAATGGCGTTCCACATTCTGCGAAAAGTATATCTCGACTTGCGTTTTTTTATTTTTTCCATAAAATTATTTTTTTGATAAAAATTTGTTACCACTTTTTTTATTCAGTGGTAACAAAATTGAAAAAAGTTTACTCCTCGGTTTGTTGTGCTTCGTATTCTTTGAGAAGTTTGTCTTGAACATCAGGTGGCACTTGAGCGTATTCTGTGAATTTCATTGTGTAAGTTGCACGACCGTTGGTTAAAGAACTCAAGGAAGTTGAATATTTGTTCATCTCAGAAAGTGGAACGCGAGCAATGATTTTCTCGAAACCGTGTTCGCTTTGCATTCCTTGAATAATTGCTCTTCGAGTTTGTAAATCTGACATTACGTCTCCCATTCTATCGCCTGGAACGAGAACTTCCACATCATAAATTGGCTCCATAATTTTGGGACCAGCCGCTTTAAACGCTTGTTTGAACGCATTGAGTCCTGCTAATTTGAACGAAATTTCGTTTGAGTCAACAGGGTGCATTTTGCCGTCATAAACTGCCACGCGAATGTCTCTCGCATAACTTCCTGTCAATGGACCTTCCTCAATTTTTTCCATAATTCCTTTTAAAATCGCAGGTAAAAAACGAGAATCAATAACTCCGCCGACAATACAGTTGTAGAAAATCAATTTTCCACCCCATGCTAAGTCAAATTCTTGAGTCTCGCGAACAGAAATGTTTTGTTCTTTTCCTTCATTTTTAAACGAAGTGGGAGCAGGTTTTCCCTCGACATAAGGTTCAATAAACAAATGTACCTCGCCAAATTGTCCCGCACCGCCAGATTGTTTTTTATGTCTGTAAGAAGCGGGAGCAAGTTTCGTTATTGTCTCTCGATATGGAATTTTGGGCAAAATAAATTCTGTGCCGATTTTATAATAATTGTCCAAATGCCATTTTACCATCGTATTCAAATGGTGTTCGCCTTGTCCGTGAATGATAATTTGCTTCAATTCTTTCGAATACTCAACAATAATTGTTGGGTCTTCTTCGCGAATTTTTCCCAATGCTTCACCTAATTTTTCTGCATCTCCCTCGTTGAGAGGTTTTATTGCAGTGCGATACTTCGGGTCAAGATTGAAAGACGATGAAAAAATAAAATCAGAACCCTTTGCATTGAGTGTATGATTAACTTTTGTCTCTTTCAATTTTACAGTTACTCCGATGTCTCCAGCAACCATTTGGTTAATTTTTGTGCGATTCTTGCCTGCAGCGGCAAATAATTGTGCTAATCTTTCTTTTCCTTGACGGTTTGTGTTGATTAAGTCTGCACCTTCGTCAACTTTTCCTGACATAATTTTGAACGCTAAGACCTCGCCCAAGTGTGGTTCGATAGTGTTTTTGAAAACAAATAACGAGGTTATTGCGTTACTGTCGCAAGGAATTTCCTGACCGTCAGCAGCTTTGGGAGCAGGCATCTTGTCGGGGCTTGGGGCAACATTGACGACAAAATCCATAAATGTTGAAACACCCATATTTTTCTTTGCAGAAACACAAAAGATGGGGAATAATCCTCGATTTCTAAATCCCGATTCTAAACCTTGACGTAATTCTCCTTCGGTGAGTGTTCCGTTTTCGAAAAATTTTTCCATCAACGACTCGTCACTCTCGGCTGCAATTTCGACTAATTGTGCTTGTAAATCGGCTGCCTTGTCCTTCTCGGAAGCAGGAATATCAGCAACTTCGGGTTTCCCGCCGTCTGCAGAAAACTTTAACATTTTCATTTTCAAAACGTCAATAACGGAGTTAAAACCTGAACCAACAGATAACGGATATTGAACTAAAATCGCTTTTTTCCCAAAAGAATGATGAAGTTCTTCAAGAGTTTTATCGAAATTTGCTTTTTCGTGGTCTAAATGATTTACGACAAACATTACGGGTTTGTTCATTCGTGCGGCGTGTCTCCATTGAATTTCTGTTCCAACTTCGACGCCGTTTTGCGAGTTTACTACCATTACGGCAGTATCAGTAACATATAACGAAGAGATAACACCACCGACAAAATCATCGGGACCTGGTGCATCTAAGAAATTAATTTTTTTATTATTCCATTCTGCGTATAAAACGGTGGAAAATACCGAACCGCCTTGTGCTTGTTCAATCTCGCGAAAGTCAGAAACGGTATTTTTGCTGTTGATATCGCCGCGACGAGAAATAACGCCGCTCTCGAATAACATTGCCTCGCTTAATGTTGTTTTGCCCGAACCTGCATTACCTAATAATGTAATGTTTCGAATTTCGTCAGTTTGGTAAACTTTCATTTTCCAAATTATGATTTTTGTGAATAAATTTTTTTGAATTTTTCAAGCCGCAAAAGTAATTATTTTTTTCATAATTTCAAAACAAATTTTATTTTTAACGAAATTTTTCTCAAATTCAAAACAAAATATTTCTTTTTCTCACAAAATTTTATTAATTTTGCAAAAAAAATAAAATTTTCTCAAAAAAATTTGGTTATAATAAATTTTTTTTGTATATTCGCACGTCATTTTAAATTTACATTTTCACTAAAAATAACAACTTATGAAAAACTTGATTCTCCTTTTTGTTGTGTTCAGCATTCCTACTATTTTTGTCTTTTGGGGTTGTAAAACTAAGAAATTTATAGAAACCAAGACTGGGAATCTCTACAAAATAGAGACAGAAGATAATGAAATACTTCTTCAAAAAAGGAAAAAAGCAGTTGATACTATTGGGCAAGACTTTGAAAATTTGCACATAAGAACAAAAAAAGTAATTGAGACTGCTGAAAAATTTGATTTATTTAACGATAAAAACGATGTCACTGTGAGACATTACAAAGATGATTTAGTAGAAGTTTTGAAAAAAACAAAGAACACTAAGTTTAAAATTGATTCTTTGAGTGAAAAAAATCGTTTATTGATAGAAGAATTAAAAACTGCATCAATTAAGGATTCTGCAAAAATTCGAACTAAGATGGAAAATATAAAGAGAGAAAAATCTCTACTTGATAATGATTTAAAAAAAATAAAATTATCAGGTGATAAAATTTTATCTGCAATAGAAATTTTTATTGATACAGTGCCTATTCGAGGTACAATAAATCAACGTATTCCTCTTTCGAGTTATTTCGAAAGTTGTGAATTCACCTTAAATTCCGATGGAATAAGTTTAATCAATAAATTTTCTAATCAATTAGATTCTTGTGGAGATAAAATTCACAGTGTATTTCCTGATAGAGTTATTGAAGTTGAAATTGTTGATAGTGCTTATTCTGATACAGAAATTTATAACGCAAGTGGAACACCTCGGCAGCGGGACTGTTATAAAAAATTATGTAGAATTGCTGTAGCAATGGGATACGATACAAGCAATAATACATTGAATTTAATTTTGTCAATGAAAAGAGCCGAAGCAGTAATGAATGCAGTTTGGTTTAACAAAAATGACTCAATTTATCGCACAAAAAGAAAACCTTACGGTTTAGGTGTAGCAATTCCTGATTCATCTAAAATTCCTTATTATCAACCAAATGGGAAACCTGACTCTTTACGGAGAACTTGTAAATTGGTTGCTAACATTGTTGCAAAAAAAGGTAAAACAGGTAAAAAATAATTTTTTCAAAAAAATATCTCACAAAAAATTGTGAGATATTTTCTTTTTCTCGAAAAATTTTATTAATTTTGCAAAAAAAATTATGAAACGCAAAGACAGACAACCAAAATACATCAATCCGTACACAGATTTTGG
>DYQK01000255.1 GCA_020719385.1 Rikenella microfusus
AAAATTCTTGGCAGAATTTAAAATTAAAATAAAAAATTATGGGAACGAAATATTGCGAATAAAAAATCAGTCCGATTTATAGAATCAGACTGTTTTTTTTTGTGAGAAGAAATTTTTTACTCCTCATGTGTTGAGGAAAGCAAATTGTCTCCGCCGATTTTGAGTGCTTCTCTAATTTTGCCTTCCACCTCGGCGGCTAATGTTTTGTTGTCTGTGAAAATTTGTTTGACGCCTTCTCTGCCTTGTCCCAATTTTGTTTCGCCGTAACTAAACCACGACCCACTTTTCTTAATAATGTTTAACTCGACTCCGAGGTCAATAATTTCGCCGACTTTCGAAATTCCTTCGCCGTACATAATATCAAATTCGGCTTTTTTGAAAGGAGAAGCAACTTTATTTTTCACAATTTTCACGCGAGTACGATTTCCTGTTATGTCTTCACCTTCTTTGATTTGGTTTATTCTACGAATATCAACACGAACGGAGGAGTAAAATTTCAACGCATTTCCTCCTGTTGTTGTTTCGGGACTTCCGAACATTACCCCGATTTTATCTCGAAGTTGATTAATAAAAACAACGCAAGTATTGGTTTTTGCTATTGAAGCGGTAAGTTTTCGAAGTGCTTGCGACATTAAACGTGCTTGTAACCCCATTTTAGAATCGCCCATTTCGCCTTCTATCTCTGCTCTCGGAGTAAGAGCGGCAACCGAGTCAATGACTAATATGTCAATTGCCCCAGAACGAATCAGACTGTCGGTAATCTCAAGTGCTTGTTCGCCGTTGTCGGGCTGTGAGATAAGTAAATTTTCTATATCAACGCCGAGATTTGCCGCATAAAAACGGTCAAAAGCGTGTTCGGCATCAATAAACGCAGCGATTCCGCCGTTTTTTTGTGCCTCTGCCATTGCGTGAATGGCTAACGTTGTTTTTCCCGATGATTCGGGACCAAAGATTTCAATAACTCTGCCTCGTGGATACCCACCAACACCAAGTGCTGCGTCAAGAGCAATAGATCCTGACGAAATAGCGGCAATTTCTTCAATAGGTTTGTCTCCCATTCGCATAACTGTACCTTTGCCGTAATCTTTGTCTATCTTTTCGATAGTACTTTGAAGTGCTTTTAACTTTTCACCTCGCACATCTTTTTCTTCTTTTTCCTTTGCCATGTTACAAATTTTTTGCGATTTCTGCCAAACGTTTTTCCTCTTCTGTTTCAGGAATAATTTTTAAACCATGTGAAGCAGGAATTGTTTTTTCGTCAACATGAATAAATGTAGTAAAACCTTCGACATACGTATTTTCTTCTTTGCCCGCAACGGTAACTTTGATATACACTCTCAAACTGGTATTCCCTGCATAAATCACTTTACTTGAAAAACACACAGTTTGTCCCAAACGCACGGGCCGTAAAAAAGACATTCCATGAACTTTTAAACAGACAACATTGTTGGGCGGTAAATATGCCGATGCTGCCACAAATCCTGACTCAACAAACCACTCTGCACTACGACCAGCGAACAAGGTGCCGTGATGGTTTAAATCTTCACTT
>DYQK01000042.1 GCA_020719385.1 Rikenella microfusus
TTAATTTTGCAAAATTTTCGTTACAAAATTTATTTTTTTTTGTAAAATAAAAAAAAATTTATACTTTTAACGCTTCATTTTTAAACTGACTTTTCTTATGTTAAAAAATTTTGATAATTGTAAAATCACTTTTTTCGATAAAATACTTCAAAAAGATAATCATACTTATCCGCAAACTGTCGTTATAGAGTTTTTCGAAAACGGCAAAGAAATAAAAAATGTGGAATATGGTTTTTTACCCATTATTGAAATTTATAAACTTATCGAAAAACAAGAACCCATTATTTTAGACCATTGTTATATCAAAAATTTTTCGCTCACGCAATATCGCTCTTTGCACAATTTTAAACACGATGACGATGTGTTTCTCAAACGTTTTTCAGCCAATGAAGCTTTTTTCGACGGCAGAAATGACAACGGCGAATCTGTCGGCACAGATTTCTCTTCCGCTATTTTCGCAGAAGAAACCATTTCCTTCGCAAATGCTATTTTCGCTTTTGGTCCAACAAATTTTCAAGATAGTATTTTAGGTCACGGCGAAAAAAACTTCGAAGCAGTTTTGTTTCTTGATGGAAATATCAGTTTTTTCAAAACCAATTTCGGCGAAGGAGATGTCAATTTCAAGTTAGCATTTTTTAGAGAAGGAGTCAAAAACTTCGAACACGCCGATTTCGGCGAGGGACAAGTCATTTTTCAAAAAACAGAATTCGGAAAAGGCGGCTTAAGTTTCGCTAACGCAAATTTTAACGATGGAAAAACATCGTTCAAAGAAGCACGATTCGGAGACGGCGACGTAGATTTTCATTACGCAAACTTCGGAGACGGCGAGGTAACTTTTGAAAAAGCAGAATTCGGAGACGGAGAAGTTAATTTTCGGTCAACAAAATTTGGAAACGGCAAAGTCGATTTTACTCGCTGCGAATTCGGAGACGGAGAAGTCAATTTCACAAACGCAGAATTCGGCAACGGAAACGTTTATTTCGTCAACAGCAATTTTCAGTCAGGGAAAGCCTCGTTCAAACTTGCCACCTTCGGCACAGGGAAAAAAGATTTTCACTACGCAAAATTCGGCGAAGGAGACAAAAACTTCGAAAGAACCAACTTCGGTGCAGGCGATGTCGATTTTCGAGCAGTCGATTTTAACGAGGGCAGAATCAATTTTATTCTCGCAGAGTTCGGAGACGGAGACGTGACTTTCGAGGCTTCAGAATTGAAAAAAGGAAAAATCACATTTCGCAGAAACGCTTTTGGAAAAGGAATGATAAATTTTGCGATGGCAGAATTCGAAAATGCAGAGTTAATTTTCGAAAATATCAATTTTAACCAAGAATCTGTTACTTTTCACCGTGCAAAATTCAATAGTTTGTCCATAAAATCTTGTCAATTAGACAATTATTTCGACCTTCGTTTTTTAAAATGCGGAATATTAGACCTCTCCGACACAATTATTCGCGATATTATTGATATGACTCCTTACGATTTTGATATGGAATTGAAAGCACTCAACTTGTCAGGCGTCCGACTTTTAGGAAGAATTTTTATTGAGTGGAATACGACCAATGTTAAAAAATTAATTTATCAGCAGGAATCTTCGTTTCGAAGTAAATCGGAGCAATTTCGTATTCTCAAGCAAAATTACAACAGCACGGGGCAATATAATGACGAGGATGAATCATATATAGAATTTAAACGCACCGAACTTGAAGCAGATTTGCGAGATTCGATAAAGAAAAAGCGAAGTAAATTTAGAGCGTATTTTCATTATTGGATTCAGCATTTTTTGTTTGATAAAATTGGACTTTACGCAACAAATCCGATTCGCGTTTTGGTGAGTATGTTGATTTTTTATTTTGCTTTCTCTTTGTTGTACATTTTTTTACCTGATGCACATATTGAGTCTTCTCTCGGCGACCCCGAAAAATTGCCGTATGTAGCGAAATGTTTTTATTTTAGTGTGGTAACTTTTTTCACCGTCGGATACGGCGATTATTATCCCGGCGGTTATCTGAAAATTGTAGCAGGAATAGAAGGTTTCTGCGGCGTATTTTTAATGTCATATTTTACCGTTGCTTTTGTGCGAAAAATTTTACGTTAAACACTTGTAAATCAAACACTTATGAACGAAAATGTTGAGTCAAAACCTAAAAAACGTTTATTTCTCAAAATCGGAATATTTTTATTCGCAACCATTTTAATTGGAATCGGCGTTGCCGTTGGAATTGTTTACCGAGAATTGTGGCGACCAAATGTGGATTTGAAAAACAAAAATTCGATATATTTTTACATTCGAAGTAACTCGACTTTCGAAGAAGTTTTGTTAAATTTGGAAAAACAAAAAATTTTAATCGACAAAAATTCTTTTGAGTGGGCCGCTGATGTGAAAAATTATGTCAATAATGTAAAAGCAGGGCGATATTTGATAAAAAATTCGTTAACAAATAACGAGTTGATAAATCTTTTGCGTTCAGGAAAGCAAGAACCAATAAATTTTGGTTTCTCGCAACTACGTTTAAAAACGCAACTGGCAGGCAAAATTGCTCAACAAATTGAAGCAGATTCGGTTTCAATAATGAAAGTTTTAAACGACAACGATTTTTTATCTCGTTTTGGGTTTAATTCGCAAAATATTTCTGCAATTTTCATCCCAAATACTTACCAAATCAATTGGAATACTTCGGCAACGCAGTTTGTTGAGCGAATGTATGGCGAATATCAAAAATTTTGGAACGATGAACGAAAAGCAAAACTGCAAAAAACAGGTTTAACACAGTTAGAAGTTTCGGTTCTTGCCTCAATTGTTCAGGGAGAACAAAATAAATATAACGATGAAAAGCCCGTAATTGCGGGACTTTACCTCAATAGACTGAAAAAAGAAATGTTGTTGCAAGCCGACCCAACGGTCATCTTTGCTGTTGGAGATTTTACTATTCGACGCGTTTTGAACAAACACAAAGAAACCGATTCACCGTTTAACACTTATAAATACAAAGGTTTGCCGCCTGCACCGATTAATATTCCTGAAATTTCCTCTCTTGACGCAGTCTTGAATTTTGACAACAACGACTATATATATATGTGTGCGAAAGACGATTTTTCAGGTTATCACAATTTTGCGAAGACTTTGGAGCAACACAATATTAACGCAAAAAAATATCACATTGCTTTTGACAAGCGAGAGCGTGAACGCGAAAAAGAATCTCGCAAAAAACAGAAATAATTATTTTTGTGTCAGATTCTCAAAATTTTTTCGTTTTTAAAAAAAATTTATATCTTTGCAAAGTAAAAATTGAAATTTTGTGAAAATAACATTCTTAGGTACAGGTACTTCGCAGGGTGTTCCTGTTATTTCGTGTGACTGCTACATTTGTCAGTCAAAAGATGCAAGAGACAAACGTCTGCGTTCCTCAATAATGATAGAAATTGAGGGGAAAACTTTTGTTGTTGATGCGGGACCTGATTTTCGTCAACAAATGTTAAGGGCAAATGTTCGAAAAATGGACGCAATTTTGTTTACTCATCAACACAAAGACCACGTCGCAGGGCTGGACGATGTGAGAGCGTTTAATTATCTCCAAAAAAAACCGATGGAAGTTTATTGCGATGTTCGAGTGGAAGAGGCGTTGAAACGAGAATATGCGTACAGTTTTGCTGAAGAAAAATATATCGGCGTGCCGCAAATTAATCTCAACGTTATTGAAAATCGAGAATTTTATATTCAAGATATAAAAATTGTTCCTATTGAGGTTTTTCATCATAAACTTCCTGTTTTTGGTTTTCGAATCGGCGATTTTTCTTATATAACTGACGCAAAATATATTCACGACGAGGAAAAATGGAAAGTGATGGGCAGTAAAATTGTTGTTGTCAATGCTTTGCGTATCAAAGAGCATCCTGCACACTTCAATTTGGAGGAAGCACTTCGATTTCTCGCAGAGATTCGCCCTGAAAAAGCATTTCTCACTCATATCGGACATCAAATGGGACTTTGCACAGAGATGGAAAAGTTCCTTCCCAATTATGTTTCGTTTGCTCACGACGGTTTAACTATTAATATTTAATTAATTTTTATTTTGGAAAAGGAAAATTTAACTTCTCGTCGAGATTTTTTAAAATTATCGCTTGCCGCAACAGGTTTAACAATTATTGGTGGAGGAATTTTGTCTTCTCTTGGTTGTTCGAAAACGCAAAATGAAATTTCTCAAGAGAAAACTTTACAGGAAAATCAGACTCAAGGCAGAGAAGGAATAAAAAATAAACGTTTTGCGATGGTTATTGACCTCTCGCGTTGTCGAAATGCGAGAAAATGTGTTGCTGCGTGTCAGTCGGCACATCATCTTCGTCCCGAACAATTTCACATCAACACTTATCGAATGCAAGATGCCGAGTTTACGCAACCGTATTTCTTGCCGAAACCGTGTTTTCATTGCGAAAATCCGCCTTGCACAAAAGTTTGTCCTGTCGGGGCAACGTTTAAACGAAGTGATGGGTTAGTTTTAATTGACAATGAACGTTGTATTGGGTGTCGTTTTTGTATTGCGGCTTGTCCGTATTCGGCTCGTTCGTTTAATTGGTTCGAACCAAAAGACTCGGAGAAAGACAAAGATAAAATTTATGATGTGGAGTTAAATGTTCCGCAAAAAAAAGGTACAATAACGAAATGTTTATTTAGTGCAGACCGTTTGCGACAAAACGAATTGCCTTATTGCGTTTCTGCTTGCCCAAACGGCGTTTTTTACTTCGGCGATTTATACGAAGACGCAGTAACTAACGGAACAACCAAAGAAACCGTATCATTTAGCGAATTGATACGGCAAAATGGCGGCTATACTTTGATGGAAGACTTGGGAACAAAGCCGAGTGTGTATTATTTACCTCCCAAAAATCGAATATTTCCGTTTATTTACGAGGGAAAAACTTCGTTAGAAAAACAAAACGAAGAAGAGGATTAATAATGAAATTCACCTTTCTCCGAAATAATTGTTAGTCGTTTTTTATCAGATTTTTCACAAAAACCGATCATTTTCGCTTCGATTCCAAAATCTTGAGAAATTTTGATAATTTTTTGTGCCGCCGAATGAGAAACATAAATTTCCATACGATGACCCAAATTATAAACTTGATACATTTCTTGCCACGAAGTATTTGATTCTGACTGAATTAAACGAAATAAATACGGAATGTCGAAAAGATTATTTTTTATTATGTGCAAATTTTCGACAAAATTTAACACTTTTGTTTGTCCGCCGCCTGTGCAGTGAACGATTCCGTGAATGTCGTTGCGAAGTTGTTGAAAAATTTCGTTGAAAACGGGTAAATAAGTTCTTGTCGGGGATAAAATTAATTGTCCCACCGTAGAATTTGCTTCTTGCAAAAAATCTGTTAAGCGAAACTTGCCCGTGTATGCGTTTTGCGTTTCGAGATGAAAATTATCAAAAATGTCGGTAAAATGTTCGGGATAATATTTTGACAATAAATCGTGACGAATCGATGTTAGTCCGTTGCTTGCAACTCCCGAATTTTCAACATTCTCATAAATTGCTTTTCCCGTAGATGACAAACCAACAATGACATCGTCTGCTTGAATTTTGTGATTCGAGACAATTTCATTGCGTTTAATCCGACAAACAGCATTAGAATCTACGGTGAGAGTGCGAACTACATCGCCCATATCGGCTGTTTCTCCTCCTCCTGAGTGAATATTTATTCCGTTTTTCCGCAACGAATCGAGAAATTCTTCCACTCCTTCGATTAAAGTTTTCAAAATTTCTCCCGAAATACGATATTTATTTCTGCAAATTGTTGTCGAAATCAGAAAATTGTTGACCGCCCCGATACAAAGCAAATCATCTGTGTTCATAACAATTGCGTCTTGAGCAATTCCTTTCCACACCGAGATGTCGTTTGTCTCTAAAAAATACAAATACGCAAGCAGCGATTTTGTTCCTGCACCGTCGGCGTGAATGGCAAGGGCAAAATTTGGGTCGTTGGTAAAAAAGTCGGGAACAATTTTACAAAATGCGTTAGGAAAAAGTCCTTTGTCCAAATTTTTTATTGCGTTATGAACTTCGTTTTTTGTAGCGGAAACGCCGCGCAAGGAATAAAGCGAATTTTCGTTATTAGAATTCATTTTTTGAACAAAAATTTTTTACAAAGATATAAATTTTTTATAAAAATTCTTTGCTTTTTCAAAAACATTTTTTATTTTTGCAAAAGTTTTTTTTACTTAAAATTCTCGAAAAATGAAAAAATTTTCACTTATTCTCGCTTTTGCAGGAATTTGTTTGATGGCAATTTTTCTGTACAGTAAATGTTCGCAGCCGCCAGATACAAAAAGTCAACTGAAAAATCCTGCTGACACGTCTCAAATAGTTCCAAAGTATCCTAAAATTTATCTTAACGCAGATAGTTTGTCGCAACGAGTGAAAAATGTTGTTCAATTTTGGCAAAACGACAATTTTTTTATGGTTTCCTCGTCAAGTGCTAATTCTATCGCTATTTTGCCTGTAGAAACAGAAAAAACAAAAAAAGTTGGTACGCAAAACATTGGCAAAACGCCAGTTGCTGAAGTTTATATTTCGCAAAGAGAAGGTTATTATTTGTTTGAACGAAATAAATATATTTTTAAATTCGATCCTCAAAAAATTTATCCTGTTAATTTTAATTTTTGCGAAACTGTAGAGAAAAAGAGACGTAATAATGGACTTCTCTCTTCCATACTTGAAAGTTTGCATCCAAGTACTAACGGCATCGAGTTAGATTTAACCGAACCGATAAAAAGATTAATTTTTCTCATCACCGACCTAACCGTCGGAGCAGAAAAAGTGGAAATTTTTATTCGTGGTTATGCAGATAAAGGCGGAAAAAAAGTAATTGGGAAATTAGACCCTGCTTATTTGTACGATGGTTTTGATTATTTACCCGCAACTGATGGAATTTTCAAAACATATTCATTAACACCTGCAAAACGATGGATGCTCAATAAAGAATACAAAAATGAAGATTTACCTTTTTTGAGAGGGGAATTCATTTTAGAGAATTATATTCGTCCCGAATATGGAAAAAAAGTTGAGTGTGCCGAAAATATTGTTCATATTTATCTTTTGGAAGGTTTTACTTATGACGAGGTAGATAGAGATGACCGTCGAGTCGATATTTTTATGAAAATTTACGCAAAGGAATAATAATTTTTCACAAAAAATTTTGTATCTTTGTAAAAATTTAAACGAAAATTTTTATGAAAAAACGAAAAATGATTTCCTTTGCCACCGTTCAATATGACGATTTAAAAAAAATTGTCGATTTGAATCAACAAGATGACGAATCAAAATTTGATGAATGGTTTAATTTCGATTATTCTCTATCTGATGAGGAAATAAAATTTCTCAAAGATTTAATTTCTGTCAATAAATTTTATCTTTCGAGTTATACAGAAGACGAATTGAAGGCATATCTCATTATTCCCTTGTTAAATAAAGTCTCATTTTGGTTAAAAGACAAGCACGGTTGGTTTGGGCGTCCTTTGGTAGCAACAATAAACAATGAACTTATTGGCGGTTTAGTCGATTTTATGGTTGCAAAAGGAGAAGAAAATCCTGTTTCGCCGTATTTTTTCATTCAGGAATTTAAAAAAGAAGGAAAATCATCGCATCCCAAAAATCAACTTTTGGCAGAAATGTTAGTTGCTACGCATTTAAACAAAAACAATCTCATTCGCGGTGCTTATGTTATTGGTCGGAATTGGAATTTCGTTATTTTCGAAAAAATAGATAAAAATTCTTATCAATATTTCATCTCTGAATCTTTTGACTGCTTGAGTTTCAAAGGTTTAACGCAAATTTACACAAATTTGCAGGCAATAAAACTGGTTTATTGCAACGACTAATAATTTTTCACAAAAAATTTCTGTCTATTTTAAAATCTGACAGAAATTTTTATCTTTTTCGAAAAAAATTTTTTTTGATAAAAGAGAAAATAATGTTAACTTTGCAGCACAAAGTTTTTCATTATGACCTCACAAGAACAAAAATTAGACTTAATTTACAGAATTTTTAGTCCCTCAGCGCCGATAGAATCGCCTGAATTGTTTGTCGGAAGGTACAAAGAATTGGAAAAAATTAAAGATTCCGTAGAGGAACGCGGTCAACACGCCGTAATGCACGGCACACGAGGAGCAGGCAAAACCTCGCTTGCCAATGTTGTCTGTTCGCTTTATAACCCCGAATACGTTTGGACTATCAAAGTTACCGCACATCACAACGACAATTTTAAAACTTTGTGGGAAAAAACCATCGAAAAAATTAAAATTTCGATTCCACAACGCAATATTGGTTTCAAAAACATCGAAACCGAAAAAATTGTCTCGATAGATTTTCCCGACAAGGACAATATTTCTCCTTCAGACATTGAGAAAATTCTTTCAACATTCGAAAATTATTTATTAATTATTTTCGACGAATTCGATTCCATCGAAGACAAAGAAACAAAAACACAAATGGCAGATTTATTGAAAATTTTTTCAGACAATTTGCCGCAGATAACCATTTTAATTATCGGCGTTGCAGAAAATGTGAACGAACTTATCGGCAAACATTCCTCCTTAGAACGTTGTATTAAACAAATTGAGATGCCGCTAATGTCGAAAGACGAATGTATTGCGTTGATTTTCAATAGTTTAAAAATTTTGGAAATGGATATGGAATCTGAAGTTGCAAAAAAAATAGTTGAGTATAGTTGCGGTTATCCGCATTACGTTCATTTGCTTTGCAAATATTCCGCCAAAGACGCTGTTTCGAAAAATCAGAAAATGATTTCTCTCAAAAATTTTGATATTGCGGTTTGCGAAAGTATTGAAAATTCCGACCAAAGTATAAAAACTTCGTATCATACGGCAATTTCGTCTTATGCAAAGACAAAAAATCAATTCGAAGACGTCATTATGGCATGTTTGCTTTCAGAAACTGACGAAAAAGACAGTTTTTCGCCCTACGAGATTCTCGAAAATTTTAATCATTTAACGAAAAAAAGTTTAAAAGTTGACTCAATACATTACAATTTGGGGATGCTTTGCAAAAAAGAACGCGGCGAAATTTTACAAAAAATTTCACAAACCGCACTTCGTTATCGTTTCAAAAATCCGCTGATGAAAGCGTTTATTCGTTTAAAATTTCACGAAATTTCAAATATTCCGAAATGATTTTGTTAATTTTTACAATTTTTAACTTTTTTCTTGCGACAGAAAATCCGCAACATCCTGTTCATATTTCGGTAACAAATATCGAATATGTTGATTCTACGCAAAAATTTGACATCTCAATTCGTTTATTTCTCGATGATTTTGAGAATATTGTTTCGCAAAAATATGGAAAAAATTTGTTTTTGGGAAAAGAAAACGAAATTCCTGAAGCAAAAGACTTAATAATGAAATATTTGAACGAACATTTCAAAATTTTTGTGAATAAAACACAAAAAACGTTAAAATTTAACGAAAAAAAAATTATTGACATCGAATTATGGCTGTATTTAGAAACAGAAGAAAAAAATTTTGTGAAAAATTGTGAAATTTTTAACTCTCTGTACACCGATTTATATTTCGACCAAACAAATTTATTAATTTTCTCGTATCAACATTTTCAAAAACCAATGCGTTTTGACAACAATATTTTAACCACAACTTTCGAATTATGAAAAAAATATTTTTATTTCTCTTTGCGATAGTTTGTTTTGCGAAAGTTTTTTCCACGCACAACCGCGCAGGAGAAATTACTTACCGACAAATATCGGAACTAACCTACGAAATCACGGTGGTTACTTACACGAGTATTCGTCCAGGCGTAATTGCAGACCGAGACGAGATTGATGTTTTGTGGGGAGACAACACTTATTCTATATTGCCTCGCATAGAAAAAAAAGATTTGCCCGATTATTATCGCAGAAATGTTTACATCGGCACACATACTTTTCCAGGTGCGGCAACTTATGAAATTGTGATGATGGACCCAAACAGAAATCAAGATGTTTTAAATATTCCTGGGTCGGTGAACGTAATGTTTACAATTAAAACTACTTTGCAAATTAATCCTTTAATGGGCTACAACAACACGCCCGTTTTGTATTGTCCGCCTGTAGACAAAGCGAAAGTAGGTGAAATTTTTCTTCATAATCCTGCCGCTTTTGACGCAGACGGAGACAGTCTTTCCTATAAATTAGATACTTGTCTCGGAGAAGATGGACGAAGGATTCCTGATTATCGCCTTCCACCGACAAGCAACACTATTTCTGTCAACCCTGTTACAGGTGATTTTATTTGGGATGCTCCGACAAGAGTAGGTATTTATAACGTAGCAATTGCCATTGAAGAATGGAGAAACGGTGTAAAAATTGGAAAAATCATTCGAGATATTCAAATCGAAGTGCAAGAAGCAGAAAATGAACCTCCATATTTTGATTCGCTTGCGACAAACATTTGTGTTCGAGCAGATTCGCTAATCGATTTTATGGTTACCGCAAGAGACACGGTCAAAGACAGAATTACGTTAACTGCTTATGGAGGACCTTTCGAGTTAAAAAATAGTCCAGCAACGTTTAATCAAAATGTTATTGGTTATAGAAAAGTACGTTCATTTTTTCGATGGAAAACAAATTGCTCGCATGTGAGAAAACAACCTTACACCGTAGTTTTCAAAGCCGAAGATAATCACCCAATATTGAAATTGGCAGGTTTTCTTAATGTTTACATTCGCGTTATTGCCCCGCCGCCTGAAAATTTTTCAGCAACAGCAATCAATAACTCTATAATTTTAAAATGGTCACCGTCAATTTGTACGCAAGCAGCGGGTTACAAAATTTATCGCAGAAATAGTTACAAAACTTTTATCCCCGATATCTGTGAAACAGGCGTTCCTGATTCGTTAGGTTACAAATTAATTGCTACTTTGAAAAAATTAAACGACACATCTTATGTTGACAAAAATCTGAAACAAGGTTTTTCGTATTGTTACCTGATCATTGCGTATTTCAAAGATGGCGGCGAAAGTTATGCCTCACAGCCTGTTTGTGCTGAATTGAAAAAAAGTTTGCCGATAATTACAAAAACTTCCGTCTCGCACACAAGTACGACTAACGGAACAATCCGCTTGGAATGGATTAAACCTCTCGATTTAGATACGAATCAATTTCCTCCACCTTACAGATATGTTATCTCGGCTTCTGACGATTTGGAAGGACAAAATTTTCAATTTCTCGCTTTCAAAGAAGGAATAAATAATACTTCTCATCTCGACTCAATGTTCAATACGGAAGAAAAACCTCGAATTTATCGCATTGAATTGCAAAATTTTTATAATCAACAATGGTCAACATTGGGAACGGGGGCAATTTCTTCGACACCTTTTTTAACCTTACTCCCCGCCGATGAACAGGTAACATTAACCGTTTCCTACAATGTTCCTTGGGAAAATACGGAATTTTTAATTTATCGAAAAAATCTGAATAGCGAAAACTTCGAATTTATTGCTCTTGCGAAAGATTCTATTTTTATCGACAAACACTTAAGTAACGGAAAAGAATATGGTTATTTTGTGAAAGTGTTGGGACATTATTCCGTTTCAGAATTGCCCGATTTATTGACCAATCTCTCGCAGCAAGTTTTTACCTCGCCCTTGGATACGTTTGCGGCTTGTCAACCGCCGCTGGAGGTGCAAAGTGTTTGCGATAGTTCGTATAATCGACTAATTTGGAAACAACCAAAATATATCTGTGCAAACAGCAACGACATAATTCGGTATAAAATTTTATATAAAAGTACGTTAAACGGAGATTTTGACACAATTGCGGTGAAAAATTCACCGAATGATACGACTTTTCAACATTTCTCAACGACAACGCTGGCGGGATGTTACGCAATAGTCGCTGTTGACTCGTTTGGAAACGAAAGTGCAGTAACACAAAAATCTTGCATCGATAATTGCGTTAATTACTCTTTGCCCAATGTTTTTTCTCCCAACGCAGACAATGTGAACGATGAATTTCGACCTTTTCCGTATCAATTTGTTGAGAAAGTAAATATGAAAATTTATAGTCGTTGGGGAGAATTGGTTTTTCAAACAGAAAATCCTGACATAAAATGGGATGGCAAAAATATGAACACAAAAAAAATTGTTCCCTCAGGCGTTTATTATTACATTTGTGATGTTTTTGAGAATCGTCTCGGAGGACTCGTTTCGCGAAATATCACAGGTTTTATTCATGTTTTTTCTTCAGAAAAAAATGCAAAACCATAAAAATTTGTTTTTCGCAAATTGAAATCTATACTTAATAACTTGACAGATTTTTTTTAAATTTGTCAAGTAAGTGAATTCGTTGAATATTTTAACTTTTCTAAAAAAATTCTGTGTTAAAATTTACTAAGAAAAGTTTTTCAGTCGGTCGCGTGAAGGCAGTATATAACCAACGTAAAAAATCAATATCCTTAGGTGCATAAGGGAAATGTCCATCAATAAAAGCGGCTTTCCATTGTCCGCCTTGTGCTTTGTGACACGTTACCGCATAAGCAAATTTCACCTGTAACGCATTAAAAAACTCATTTTCTTTTATTTGGCGGTAACGTTGCTGTTTATTTTTGATATGAAAATAATCTTCTTCGACAAGAGAAAACAATTTCTTCTGCTCCTCCCACGACAAGGACGGTGTTTCAAGAAAAAGAGTATCTAAAAATATTTTTGTATCTATCTCGAAATCATTGTAATCGGGAAAACGCAGCGAAACATTTGCAAAACGAAAACCATATCTCTCTTCATATTTTTTTATTTTTAAAATTTGTGCAATATCGCCGTTTGCGATGAAGGTAGTTGGTTTTTCGATTTTTTCATCCAGATTTTCTAACCAAAAATAATTATTCTTGACAACCATTAAATAATCATTTTCAGAGATTTCCTCCTCGCGAAACAAAATTTTCTTTCGAATGCCTTGATTATACCGATTTGCCCGTTGATTGGAACGACAAATAATTTTTGTTTCCTCCATTCCATATTTTTCGTAAGCCTCATTTATTTGTTCAATAATGTCAACTCCTGAAATTTTTGCCACATCGTTAAAATTATTTGTCTCGATTTTTAAAATGGAATTTATTTCTGTGATATTTCTGCGAATCTGTGTTGCGTTTTCCAAAATGCCTGAAGTTTTATTTTGTCGCACAACATCAGTTAAAATACTTTCCAAAACGATGCGATAATATTGATTTAAAAAATATTCCGACATCGCAGGACTAACTTGCTCGCCGACAGGCAAAAGTTGTGCAGTATCACCGACTAACATTAAACGACAGTCCTCGCCGCTATAAACGTACTCAATTAAATCGTTCAACAGATGTCCGCTGCCAAAAATATTTCCGTCATAAGTTTCGTTAGAAATCATTGAGGCTTCGTCAACAATAAAAATTGTTTCTGAAAAAGTGTTTTTTGTTAGCACAAAATCTCCGAAAGTAGTTTTTTGTCTGTAAATTTGTTTGTGAATGGTGTATGCAGTTTTTTGGCAATAATTGGTCAAGACTTTTGCGGCTCTTCCTGTGGGTGCGAGAAGTACGCAAGGAATCGCAATTTTTTTCAAAGTTTTCACTAATGACGCAATGAGAGTTGTTTTTCCTGTGCCTGCGTAGCCTTTCAATAACATTAAATGTTTGTCATTGATATCTGTGACGAATTTTGCCAATTTTTCAATAGCAGCAATTTGTCCTTGAGTTACGGAATAAGGTAAAAAATCAATTAATAATTTTTGGGTTTGAGAAAATAAGGTTTTTTTGTCCATTTATGAGGGTAAAAATCAAGTATTTAACAGGAATAAGTTCATATTTTTTCAATTTTCAAAGATAAAAAATTATTTCTCAAATAAAAAAATTATTTTATTTGAGAAATAATTAAATTTCAAAAAAATTAATCTTCAACCTTGTTTTTGACTATGTTTTTCTGCATAAAAAGAGGAACGCACCAGGGGACCACTTTCCACAAAACGAAAACCTTTTTGCAAACCGAGATGTTTATATTTCTCAAATTGTTCAGGAGTAACAAATTCTGAAACAGGAATATTCTCTTTTGTCGGCTGAAGATATTGCCCGATAGTTAAAATTTCGCAACCAACATTCAATAAATCGTCCATTGCTTCGAAAACTTCGTTTTCTGTTTCGCCTAATCCGACCATTATTCCCGATTTCGCAGTAATATTCGCTTTCGAAACTTCAGACAAAACTTTTAAACTCCGCGAATAATCAGAATTGCTGCGAATTGTTGACGTTAAACGTTTTACGGTCTCGATATTATGTGAAATAATTTCAGGTTTTGCCGCAAAAACCGTTCTCAAAGACTCAATATTTCCTAAAAAATCAGGAATCAAAGTTTCGAGTGTTGTTGTCGGATTCAATTTTTTCACTTCAAAAATTACGTTAGCCCAATGTTCTGCTCCGCCATCTTTTAAATCGTCGCGCGTTACAGACGTTAAAACGCAATGATTTAACTTCATTAATTTCACCGAATTTGCAACATTGAGTGGCTCGTTTTCATCAATAACATTCGGAATTCCTGTTTTTGTGGCACAAAAACGACAATTTCGTGTACAAATATCACCCAAAATCATAAATGTTGCTGTGCCTCTGCCCCAACATTCCGCAATGTTCGGACATTTGCCGCTTGTGCAAATTGTATGTAAATGATTTTCCTTGACAATTTGTTGCGTTTCAAAAAATTTTTCTCCCTTAGGAAGGTGAATTTTTAACCAATGAGGTTTTTTTTGTTGCATAAAATATTTTTTATCAACGATTTTATTATTGAAAAGTTATTTTTCGTTATTTTTTTCTGCTTCAGGAAGTTGTAATGTTAATTTTTCCTTCAAAGCCTTGAGTGCGTCAGAGGTTTTTGAGGAAGATCTCGCAATAGCACTGTCAATTTCCTCGTCAATAGATTTATTTTCCTGCGAAATTTCTGTGTATGCCTGAGCAAGTGCCTCTTGTTTCTCGATTTTCTCCTTCATTTTCTCTAACATCGAGATAGTACTTGACGAATCGAGTTGCGAGAGTTGTTTGCTAACATTCTTCAATGCCTCGCTTGCCTTCGCCTTCGCTTTCAAAGCACGCGCTTCGCTTTCCCATTTTGAGATAGTAATTTTCAATTGCTGAATATTTTCAGACAATGTAGCAATTGTTGTCTCATATTTTCTGCCTTCTTGGGCAAGTTCAAGCATTAAACGTAGATTTTCCTCTTTTTTCATTAACGCTAACTCTGCCAGACGGTCTGCTTGTTGTGAATCTAAAAGTCCTTTTTGCGAATTAACCAGCAACATCATCGCCTTATTTTCGTAGTCTGAAGCACGATTTTTATACATTTCACACTCATTGCGGGTACGAATCAATAATGCTTTCATCTCGGCAAGTGCGTCAATACTGTGTTGCAAATTTTCTTTCATATCTCGAATTCCTTGTTCGGTTAAATTCACAGGATTTTCGATTTTATCAAGCAACGAATGTGCCTCAGATTGCCCGATTTTAAAAATTCGTTTCCAAAAACTCATCGTAAAAAAATTTTTAACTTTTTGCAAAGATAAAAAATTTTCGTTTTAAAATATGAAAAAAATTATTTTTTCACAAAAAAATTGAAAATTAAAAAATTATAGATATTTTCGCAACGTTATTGAACAAAATTTTATGAGTGAATCTATCAAACACGAATGCGGAATCGCACTGGTCAGGTTGTTGAAACCCTTAGATTTTTACCAAAAAAAATATGGAACTTGGATGTACGGGCTTCACAAATTATATTTGTTGATGGAAAAACAACACAACCGCGGACAAGACGGTGCGGGCGTTGTCAATCTCAAGTTAGAAACCGAACCCGGAACGCGTTATATTTTTCGCAGTCGCACCAACGAGTCTGAACCAATAAAAACTGTTTTCGAAAAAATTAAGTCGTATTTTGCGAAATGCTCCGCAGAACAACTCAAAAATGTCGAATGGGTACAGAGAAATTTACCTTTTGCGGGAGAAATTTTTTTGGGGCACCTTCGATATGGCACTTTTGGGAAATATAGTGTCGAAAATGTGCATCCTGTAATGAGACAAAATAATTGGAAATCGAAAAATCTGGTTTTGGCAGGAAATTTTAATCTCACAAATGTTGATGAACTTTTTAATAAATTAGTTTATCTCGGTCAACATCCGAAGAATTACTCTGACACGGTAACTATTTTAGAGAATATCGGGCATTTTTTAGATGAGGAGAATGAACGAATTTATCGAAAATATAAAAACGAAGGTTTCTCGAAACACGACATTACTCCGTTGATACACAAAGATTTAGACATTATCTCGGTGTTGAAGGAATCAAGTAAAAAATGGGATGGCGGCTACGTCATTGCGGGCATTGTCGGTAACGGCGATTCGTTTGTTATCCGCGATCCGTGGGGAATTCGTCCTTGTTTTTATTACAAAAATGACGAAATTGTTGTTCTTGCCTCTGAACGTCCTGCGATTCAGACAACATTGAACGTTCCTTTCGAAAAAATTATTCCGTTAAAATACGGAAATGGGTTAATAATTCGGCGAAATGGAGAATGTTTAGAGTCCGAGATTCGAAAAGCACAAGAACCTTCGCCGTGTTCTTTTGAGAGAATTTATTTTTCCCGCGGAACAGACGCCGATATTTACAAAGAACGAAAAAAACTCGGAGAACTTCTTACGCCGCAAATTATTTGGGCTATAAAAAAAGATTTTGTCAACACGGTTTTTTCGTATGTGCCGAATACTGCGGAATCTGCGTTTTTGGGTTTAATTCAGACTCTCGAAAGTTATTTGACAAGAGTCAAGAAACGAAAAATTTTGCGAACGAAAAATAAACTTTCACCCTCGCAAATCGAGAAAATTATCGAACTACGACCAAGAGTTGAGAAAATTGCGGTGAAAGACGTTAAACTTCGCACTTTTATCACTGCGGAAAAAGACAGAAACGACCTTGTTGCCCACGTTTACGACATAACTTATGGAACGGTGCAGAAAACTGACTCGTTAGTGATTCTTGACGACTCAATAGTTCGCGGAACGACATTGAGCGAAAGTATTTTGCGAATGTTAGACCGTCTGAATCCGAAAAAAATTATTGTTGTCTCGTCTGCTCCGCAAATTCGTTTTCCCGATTGTTATGGAATTGATATGGCGAAATTAGGTGATTTAATTGCTTTTCGTGCAGCGATAGAATTGTTAAAAGACCTTCGACAAACAAATTTAATCGAAAAAGTGTACAGAAAAGCAAAAGAACAGGAAAATTTGCCCAAAGAAGAAATTTTAAATGTGGTAAAAGAAATTTATCGTTCTTTTACAGATGAACAAATTTCGCAAAAAATTGTCGAGTTATTGAAACCTAAGGATTTAAAAGCTGAGTTAGAAATTATTTTTCAAACGGTAGATAATTTGCGAAGAGCGTGTCTTGAACATAACGGAGATTGGTATTTTACTGGAGATTATCCCACTCCGGGCGGAAATAAAGTTGCCAATACTGCGTTTATTGACTATTTCGAAGGCAGAGATAAACGTGCTTATTAAAATTTTTTGCGAAAATTTTTTATTTTTCGAAAAAAAGATTAATTTTGCAGCACAGAAATTAAATTTTATTTCAATGGCTTTTAACTTAAAAAATCGAAGTTTTTTAAAATTATTGGATTTCTCTACTCAAGAAATTCGATATTTAATTGATTTGTCGTTTCAATTAAAACGAGCAAAATATGCAGGAATCGAGCAGCCTGCTTTGAAGGGGAAAAATATTGTGTTGTTGTTCGAAAAAACATCAACGCGCACGCGTTGTGCTTTCGAGGTCGCAGCGTTAGACCAAGGAGCTCACGTAACTTATCTTGACCCACAAAGTTCGCAAATGGGACACAAAGAATCTATCAAAGATACGGCAAGAGTTCTCGGCAGAATGTATGACGGAATCGAGTATCGCGGTTATTCGCAAAAAATTGTTGAAGAACTTGCTGCGTATTCAGGTGTTCCTGTGTGGAACGGTTTAACTACCGAATTTCACCCAACACAAGCACTCGCAGACGTAATGACGATGTTAGAACATTGCGAGAAACCTCTTTCGCAAATTTCTTATTGCTTTTTGGGCGATGGGAAAAATAATGTTGCGAATTCTTTACTCGAAATCGGGGCAAAATTGGGTATGGATGTAAGAATCGCTGCTCCTGCTGCGAATCAGCCAGCAGAAGATTTAATCGAAATTTGCAGAAATATCGCTAAACAAACAGGTGCAAGAATCACTATTACCGATAATGTTGCCGAAGCAGTTAAAAATTGCGATTTTCTCTACACAGATGTTTGGGTCTCGATGGGCGAACCTTACGCAATTTGGGAAGAACGAATTCGGTTGTTAAAACCATATCAAGTGAACAAACAAACGATGGAATTGACAGGAAATCCGAAGGTTAAATTTTTACATTGTTTGCCTGCGTTTCATAACCGCGAGACAAAAGTTGGTGAGGAAGTTTTTCAAAAATTTGGAATGGACGGAATCGAAGTAACAGAAGAGGTTTTCGAATCTGACGCTTCTGTCGTCTTTGATGAAGCAGAAAACCGTTTACACACAATAAAAGCCGTAATGGTTGCAACATTAGGATAATTTTTGAATTCTTATCGCAAAACCTGTCAATTTTTTTCAAAAGAATCGACAGGTTTTTAGTAAAAAATTTAGTTTTTTATATGAAAAAAATTTGTTTTTGTAAAAGTTGCAATTCTAACTCGTTGAAAATCATTGCAAAAGATGTTTTCTCGTTTGGTTTTACTTTCGATATTGTGCAGTGCGAAAAGTGTAAACTTCGTTTTCGAAATATTGAACTCGATTTAGAAGAAACGCAAAAAATTTATAGCGATAATTATTTTTTGGTCGAACAGAAAGATTATTTTTTTAATCAAGCAGATTTTAAGAAAAAAGTTTTTGAGGAACGAATGAAATTAGTGCAAAAATATTCTCAAAAAGGTGATTTACTCGACCTGGGAAGTGCAGTCGGAGTGTTTTTGGAGGTTGCGAAAAATTTTGGGTGGAACGAAACAGGAATCGAAATTTCATCTCTTGCGTCTGCGGAGGCAAAAAACAAAGGTTTAAACTCGTTGAATCGAGATTTTAAAAATTTAGACCAATTAGAAAAAATTTTTGATGTTATAACTCTTTGGGATGTTGTTGACCACAGCGAAAAACCGTTGGAACTTTTGAAAGAAGTGCGAAAAATTGTGAAACCAAACGGGTATATTTTTGTAGAAACGACCGTTATTGATTCTTTGATGTTTCAAGGGGCAGAAATGTTGTATGATTTTAGCGGCAATTTGATAAAAAAACCTTTTCTAAAAGGTTATCCCGTTCATCATTCAAATTATTATTCCGAAAATTCTTTGCGAAATGACATTGAAAAAGCAGGTTTTGAGGTAAAAGAATCGGTTCGAGAGACTTTTGGAAATCAAATTTTTGCTGGAAATGTGTTTAGTAAATTTTTATTTAAAACCGTTGAAGCGTTTTCGAAAATTTTTCACAAAGAAATTGTTTGTATTTTGGTTGCGAGGGCGAAATAATTAACTTTTTTTCAAAATTTTATGTTTCAAAACGAAATTTTTAGATATTTTTATCTATCTCCTGTCGGAATTTTAGAAATTCAGAGCAGCGAAAAAAATCTTTTCTCTCTACAATTTGTTGAGCATTTTCTTGAAAATTCTCCCCAAATTCCCGAAATTTTGTTAAAAACTTCGCAACAACTTGACGAATATTTTAACGGAATAAGAACAATTTTTGACTTAGAAATGGAACTTTTCGGAACAAATTTTCAGATAAAAGTTTGGAAAGAATTGCAAAAAATCCCTTTCGGCGAGACTATCTCGTATTTTGAGTTAGCCCGCCGCATTGAAAATCCGCTTGCCGCGCGCGCCGTCGGCGGTGCGAATCATCGAAATCCAATTGTAATTCTTATTCCGTGCCACCGAGTTATTGGAAAAAACGGAACATTAGTCGGTTACGGCGGAAGAATGGACAGAAAAGAATGGCTGTTGAACTTCGAAAAACAGAAAAAGAATTAAAATTCCTAAAATTTTAAACTTTTTTTCAAAAAAATTAATTTTTTTTGTGAACTTTTTACTTTTTCGAGTCTTATATAAAAACTTTTTTGTAAATTTGCAGCACAAAATAAAAAAACTATGAAAAATTTATTAATTCTCGTTGCGATTTTTTTCTTTTCAATAAATTTATTCGCATAACAAACAGAAAAACGAATCGCCCTCGTGATGGGAAATTCTAATTATAAATTTGCCAGTTTGTTAAAAAATCCCAAAAACGATGCAGAGTTAATGAAAACAACTTTGCAAAATCTCGGTTTCGAAGTAATTTGCGTAACAGATGCCACAAGAGAAACGATGTTAAACGCAATTAAACAATTCCGCGAAAAGATAAAAGACGCACAGGTAACTTTTTTCTACTACGCAGGACATGGAATGCAGGCAAAAGGAATTAATTATTTGATTCCCGTGGACGTCAATCTCGAAACTATTGATGATGCAGAATTGTACGCCGTTGCGTTAGGAACAATTATTAAATCGTTTCAAGATTACAACGACAAAATGAACATTGTTGTTCTCGATGCGTGCCGAAATAATCCCTTTCGAAATTTGGAACACAAAATTAGAGCCGACGAACGAGGATTTAAAGCGGAGTCTACTAGCGGAATATTAGTCGCTTTTGCCGCAAATCAAGGTGAATATGCCTCAGATGGAACAGGTAAAAATGGACTTTATACGCAATATTTGGTGCAAGAATTGCAAAAATCACAACGCATCGAAGATGTTTTTACACATACACGCGTGAATGTGAGAAAAGCAAGTGAAGGAAAGCAAAATCCGCAAGTTTGGCTCGAAATTGATAAAACAGGTTTTTATTTGAAAAAAACAGGGCAAAACGACAATGAAAACAACAATTCTGAACCCGAAAAAATTGTCATCAATAAAACAAAGGCAAAAGGTAAAGTTTTTCTTACCACAGAAACAACAGGAATTTTATTTGTGGACGACGTAAAACGAGATAATCTTGCACAAGGAGACGAGTTAAATTTTGATTTAACTATTGGAAAGCACATTATCGAAGTGCGAGATAATAGTGGCAAAACAATTTGGAAGCAGAAATGCGAAATTGCCAAAAATTCAACGACAAATTTGTTGGTAAAAGTAGAAATTGAAAAACCTAAAGAAACCGAATTCACCGAATCGGTAACAGGAATAATTTACAATTGGTACAGTGCAAATGCATGGGCATGGGATTTAGTCAATAATCGTTCTCGCAGAAGCGCAGATGCCGACGGCGACAAAGACATGGCTAATCCAGGTACGACAGACTGGAGTTTTAAAAAAGAATGGTACTCGAAAAACGGTACACTATTTGTGAAAAACAATTCGTTCAACTACAACAACCCAACGGTTGAAGCAGCAGCGGCGGCGTTTAGCGGCGGTTCTACTTCAATAAGTGTCTCGCAAGGCGACATTATTATTGCAAAACTTCGTGGACAAGACGAATTTGTAGTGATAAAAATTACTGAAATTCGCGAAACTTCCATCGAAAACAACGATGATTACATCAAATTTGAGTACAAAAAACGCCAAAAGTAATTTTTAACATATTTTAAGATTTGTTATCTCCCACGATTAAAATCGTGGGTTAAAAATCTGAATCTTAGCCCACGAATTTATTCGTGGGAAAAAATTGAAAAAATTTTTTATTTCGCAAAAAAAGATTTATTTTTGTCGCAAATTAATTTTAGGTTGTTTTGTTATGAAAACAAAAAGAGTTACAGTGCAAGATGTTTTAGATATTCTTGCTTCACAGTCTGCAAAGCAAGAGATATTAACTCAACAAATCTCTGATTTTGCCAAACAAATGGCTGAGTCGAAAGCCGAGGCAGAAAAACGCAATGCCGATTTCGAAGCGGATTTGAAAAAAAGCCGCGAGAGAGCCGACAAGGAAATGCGCGAGGTGCGTCAAGAACTTGGTGGTTTTGGAAAATCGCAAGGCGAATTAGCTGAGAGATATTTTCAAAAAGCAATTCAGCGAAATATGAAACTTTTGCATGTTGATATTTCAGAAATGGATAACAATGTAAGCAGATTTAGTAAAAAATTAAATTTGCGGGAAGAATATGATTTAGTTTTAACGAATTCTGACGTTGTTATTTTAGTAGAAATTAAACATAAATTGCGTTCTGAAAATGTTGAGAAGTTTTATTCGCAAAAGATTCCCAATTTTCGTAGACTTTTTCCAGAGAAAAAAGATTATCAAATTCTTGGTGCTGTTGCAGCATTTCTTTTTGAGGAAGATTCGCAAGAATTAGCGGAGAAATATGGTTTTTTTATTCTCACAAAAGCAAACAAAGAACTCGAAATTTTGAATGAAAATTATATCTCGTATTAATTTGAAATTCCAATCTGTCTGGTGCAAGCACCTACGGTTAATTTTTTAATTTTTATCTTTGTGGCAAATTAATTTAAAATTTTATGCGAAGTATCAAAGAATTGCACGAATTGTTGGATAAATCTCTCGAAGTGTCGAGAATACAGTATATTCGTTTTAATAAACGAATGCGAAAATTGAATATTGAACTTGCTACGCAACGGCAAAAACACGAGGACGAACTCGCCGCTTTAAAGCAAAAAAACGAGGACGAACTCGCCAAACTGAAAAAAGAAACCGAGAAAAAAACCAAAGAACTCGAAAGTCTTTTTACAGGACAATGGGGCAAATTAATCGAATCGCTTGTTGAAGGCGATCTAGTGAATCTTTTGCAGCAGAAAGGAATTGACGTAACTCAAACTTCCACGAATTTAACGTATCAAAAAAACGGCGAAAGTGCCGAATTTGATATTATCGCACTCAATGGGACAGAAATGGTTGTCGTCGAAGTGAAAACTACGCTGCACGCAAAGCACGTTGAACATTTTCGCAAAAGAATGGAAATTTTTAAAACGTTATTTCCGATTTACAAAAATTATAAAATTTATGCTGCGATGGCTTTTTTGCGTCAAGAATCACATTCCGCAAAAAGAGCCGAGAATGTTGGTTTTTTTGTCATTAAAGCAACAGGAAAAAGTGCAACTATCCTCAACAACCCAGATTTTAAACCGTTATTTTTTTAAAAACTTCTCAACGTTTTTCCCGCAATAAATTGCGGGAAAAAAACAGTTATTTTTTTATTAACTTTCGAATTTGTTCAATAACTTCGGTTTCGTCGCCGCGAATATAACCCGTGTGCTGCCAGACAATTTTATTATTTCCGTCAACAATAAAAATATGCGGAATATCAACAACATTCATTTCCCGCTTAAAATCGCCGTTTGCGTCAAGTAAAATTTCATACTCCCAATCTTTGTTATTGACCAACGGCTTTATTCGTCCATTACTTTTCGAATCATCAACAGAAACTGCGTACAAAATGACGCCTGTTTCCTGTTGCCAAGCGGAATATTCCTCCGAGATGGCTGTCAACTCTTCGATGCAGGGTTTGCACCAAGTTGCCCAAAAACTAATAATTATCGGTTTTCCATCTTTAACGAGATTTTTCGTATTCACCGAAGCACCTTTTAAATTTTTTACTTCGACAGAAGGTAAAGTTTTTTCTTGCGAAAAAATTGCGAAACTCAAAAAATTCAACACAAAAAACAAAAATATTTTTTTCATTTTTTCAAAAAAATTATGTGAAAATTAAACTTTGCAAATTTAACATTTTTTTTCTAAAAAATATTTTTACTTTTCGAAAAATTTGTAATTTTGCAACGAAAATAAATTTTTTGATATGAAAAAACAATTTTTTCTTTTCTTTGTTTTGTTTTTGGGATTTTTTCAATTTTCGAAATCTCAAAATCAAATGATTTTTATGTTTTACAATGTTGAAAATTTGTACGACATCAAAGATGACCCACAAACAGATGACAACGAATTTCTCCCTGAAAGTCCTAAGAAATGGGATTCCGAGAAATATGAAAAAAAATTGCAAAATATTGCAAAAGTGATTCTCGAAATTGGGAATAATGAAAATTTGCCCGATTTTATAGGGCTTTGCGAGATAGAAAACCGTGAAGTTTTAACCGATTTAGCCGCACAAAAAGAGTTGAAAAAAGCAAATTATCAAATTGTCCATCAAAATAGCCCCGACAAACGCGGTGTTGATGTTGCTTTGTTGTATAAAAAAGAATCTTTCGCGTATCTTGAACATCAAGCGATTCGCATCAATATTCCAAATGATACGAGTTTTAAAACGCGAGATATTTTGCGAGTAAAAGGCACTTTGCCGAACAAAGAAATTTTACATATTTTTGTGAATCATTGGTCCTCAAGAAGAGAAGGAGAAAGTGTTACCGAAGCAAAAAGACTTGCCGCCGCAAAAATTTTGCGACAAAATATTGACAGCATTTTTAAATTTGAGCCAAAAGCAAAAATAATTATCTGCGGAGATTTTAACGACAACCCCGATAACGAAAGCATTTTCAAGACATTACGAGCAACAAACAATACTTCTCCAAAAGATGATTCGGAATTGTTTAATTTGATGTTTGAAAAATTTAAACAGAAACAAGGAACTTTAACGCACAAAAATAATTGGGATTTGTTTGACAATTTAATTGTTTCGCAAACTTTTCTGACAGATAAAAAAGGTTTTCACACAAATTTTGAAGGAGGAAATATTTTTAGAGAGAAATTTTTACTGTTCGAAAATAAAAAAGGTGAAGTTTCGCCGAGTCGAACTTATGGCGGCAATAAATATTTCGGTGGTTTTAGCGACCATTTGCCCGTTTTTGTAATTTTTAAACTTGAAAAATAAAATTTTATGAGAAATTTTGGGGGAATTTTTAGTTTGCTTGCGATATTGATGAGTTGCAATTCGCAACAAAAAGAAAATCAAGAGACCGTTTTGCCCGATTATTACGTTCCAAAACGCACCACTTATTACGAAACGAATCTCAGCGATACAAACGCAATTCGCATTTCCGACACAATTATTTACGATGTAACCATCAAAAATCCCGAGCCGCAAGACGACTGGACGGCTTCGTGTTTGAAATATGTTGATGTGAAAGCGTTTGCGAATGTAATTTTTCAGGCAATTTATTCGGGCAGAGCAACGGCTTATGATTATTACAAAGAAACGCCGTTTTCTATTGAGCAAGTGCGGCAATTTGAGCGGAATCCTGATTTTCGCAGAGAAAGAATTGGTAAAGTTCAATTTATTGAGAAATGGTATTTCGATGAAAAAAATTTTGCTATGGGGAAAAAAGTGTTGGGTCTAATGCTTGCGTATGAAATTCCTGACACAAACGGCAAACCCAAAGGTTACAAAGCAGGTTTAAAAGTATTGTTGCGAAATCCTGCTGTTTCGAAATTCGAAAAGCAAGATTCTTTGAAAAAGAAATAACAATTTTTTGCAAAAAAGCGTTAAAAGTGTTTACTTTTAACGCTGAAATTTTATTTTTTATTCGAAAGATTTTATTGAACGACTTTTTCGCGAAGTTTTTTGAGTCTTTCCAATGAAATTTCTGTCATTTCGAGAATTTCGTTGTCCAACCAACCTTTGCGAATCAGTTTCAAAGCAATTTCCTCATATCCTTCGATTTTTCCTTCTTCTTTTCCCTCGATTTTTCCCTGCTTAATCAGTTGATACGCTGTTGACTCGAACACTTCACCCAATTCGAAGTTTAATTTCTCTGCCGCCGCCTTCA
>DYQK01000152.1 GCA_020719385.1 Rikenella microfusus
AAAAGTTCACTTTTTTATAACTATGACTCACTTTTCCCATTTTTCCATATCTTAAAACAAAAAAACTTCACAAATTTTAAATTTTTGTGAAGTTTTTTTCTTAAATTCGTTTGTCAATGAGATACTTATTCCGCTCTGTCGCATTTCGAGAAATCAGTTCAGCAAGAAAACCTGAAAATCTTGTTCAAATTTAATTGAAAAGTTGTCTAATGCTAAATATTATTTCAGTTTTCACCAAAAAAGAGGTAATATTTTGAAAATTCCGTAAGAATTCATAAAAAATTTCCCGCAAGTTTCGTTGAGAAATCTTGCGGGTGAAATTTTTAACAAAGAATTTTAATATCTTTGTCGAGGAGTATAATGTGTGTGTAAATATTTGTGCGATTTATGACTATTCGCTTCTCCTAAGAATTCCTCATAAATTTGTTTAATTTCGGGATTTTCGTGAGATTTTCGAACAGACATATTTGCGTCTTCGTCATAAATTGCGGCAGCGCGTTTTTTGCGAATCTCAAGATTAGTCGGAATCGGCTGACCACCACCACCAATACAACCACCTGGACAAGCCATTATCTCAATAAAATGATAAGGGCATTCTCCTTTGACAAGAAGATCCATCACTTGCCTTGCGTTAATTAGTCCGTGAGCAACAGCAACTTTCAATTCTACACCTTCGAGAAAACTCCATTCAGGTTTGCAACCTTCGATTTTTAACGAAGCTTCTTTGATTCCTTCCATTCCGCGAACGGGAGTAATGTCAAGATTTTTAAACGGAATCGGTCTTCCTGTAACAATTTCGTAGGCAGTACGAAGTGCTGCTTCCATAACGCCGCCTGTTGCACCGAATATTACCGCTGCACCTGTCGAATCTCCCATAAATGCGTCATATTGGCTGTCTTCGAGAGCGGTGAAGTTTAAACCTGACTGTCGAATCATTAAACCCAATTCTCGTGTTGTTAAACCTGCGTCAATGTCTTGATAGCCGCTTGAACGCATTTCGGGTCGATTTGCTTCGAATTTCTTTGCTGCACAAGGCATTACCGCAACAGAAACAATATTTTTTGGGTCGAGACCTTTCTTTTCTGCGTAATAAGTCTTTGCTAATGCACCAAACATTTGTTGCGGTGATTTACAAGTCGATAAATGTCCGAGATAATCGGGATACATATGTTCAATGAACTTCACCCACCCTGGCGAGCAAGATGTGAACATCGGAATTTTTATCGATTTATCTCCATCAACCAACAATTTTTTGAGTCGAACCAATAATTCTGTTCCTTCTTCAATAATTGTTAAGTCGGCAGTGAAATCTGTGTCAAGAACAGAGTCGAAACCGAGTTTTTTCAACGCAGTAACCATTTTGCCTGTTACCCGCGTTCCTACAGGAAATCCTAACATTTCACCTACGGCTACTCTCACCGAAGGAGCAGTGTTGATGATAACGTGCTTTTCAGAATCTCCAATTGCGTCCCAAATTTCATCGTAAAATCTGCGTTCAGTTAATGCACCTGTCGGGCATCGATTTACACATTGACCGCAATTTACACAGACAACTTCGTTGAAAGGCAATTCCATAAATGTTGCGATTTTCATATCGCGTCCTTTATGTACGACATCAATGGCGTTTACGTGTTGCAATTCTGCACAAGTTCTGACGCATCTTTGGCAACGCACACACTTGCTGTCATCTTTTTCAATAGACCACGAGGAACGGTCAACTTCAAGATTGGGTTTTAAAACACTGAGGTAAGTGTTAAAATCTACGTTATATTCGGCAGCGAGTGACTGCAATTCGCAATTTGTACTTCGATAGCAAGTGGTACATTGAGTGTTGTGTTCGGAAACCAATAAAGAGATGATGTCTTTTCGTGCTTGTAAAACTTTTGTGGAATGCGTTTTTACGTTCATTCCCTCAGCGGCAGGCATCGCACACGAGGCAGCAAGCGTTCTCATTCCTTCGACTTCAACAACACAAACGCGGCAATTTCCCGCAATACATAAATCGGGGTGAAAACACAAAGTTGGAATTCGAACATTGACTTTTTGTGCAGCATGCAAAATAGTTGTGCCTTTTTCTACCGACACTTTGATTCCATCTATAGTGAGACTAACTTTTTCAGTCATTTTTCGTTGTTTTTTAAAAAGGTTTAATAAATCATCTCTTCTTTGAAGTTATTGACAATAGAGGCAAAAGAATTTCCGACAGATTGTCCGAGTCCGCATTTAGAAGCAATTTTCATTGTATTTGCGAGTTTGAGAAGTTGTTCAAGATACGCAATTGGTTTTTCACCTTTTTTTACTGCTTCGATTCCTTTCAATAATTGCTGACAGCCGACACGGCAAGGCGTACATTGACCGCAAGACTCTTCGACAAAGAAATCAAGATAGTTGCGTAAAACGTTGAACATTGAACGAGAACTGTTAAATAATTTCATTGAACCACCTGTTGGGACTCCTTCGAAACCAATAATTGTGTCTTTGAATTTTTTTCTCGGAACACAGAAGCCTGACGCACCGCCTACTTGAACTGCTTTTGTGTCGCCGTCACCGAAGTCATCAACAAATTTTTCAACAGACATTCCGAGTTCAAGTTCATAAATTCCCGGTTTGGGAGTGTCTCCTGATACTGAGAAAACTTTTGAGCCGCGTGAGTCTGTTGTCCCTAAATCTTTGAATTTTTTTGCACCCAAATGACAAATCATCAACGCATAAACGAAAGTTTCTACGTTATTGATGACCGTTGGTTTGTTCTTATAACCCGCCTCGGTGGGATAAGGTGGTTTGTTACGTGGTTCACCGCGTTTCCCTTCCATTGACTCGAACAACGCACTTTCCTCGCCGCAAATGTAAGCACCGCTTCCCATAAAAATTTTTATCTGAAAATCTTGCCCAATTTGTTTGAGATATTCATTAAACGCATCAAGTTCGGGTTCGAGATTTAAAAGTAAATATCGATATTCGCCGCGAAGGTAAATGAATCCTTGTTTTGCACCGATAACTTTTCCGCAAATTGCCATTCCTGCGAAGACTTTGCGAGGCACTTGAGTCAAGATTTCTCTATCTTTGAATGTGCCTGGCTCGCCCTCGTCGGCGTTGCAGATAACATATTTCTCCTCGGAAACTTGTTTCGAGGTAAATTCCCATTTTTTCGCTGTGGGAAAACCTGCGCCGCCGCGCCCGCGAAGTCCAGATTCCAGTAATTCGCCAATTATCTCGGTGTTGCTTTTCTTGACGGCTTTGTCAACTATCTCGTTAACCTTGTCGTAGTCGGTGAAAATAATTTCGACTCGTTTTAAAATACTTCCGTTAGACATATTTTTCGATTTTTTTGCGGTGAATTAACGATTTTTTATATAGTCCACCAAAATACTATGAACTTTTTCAACGGTAAGAGCAGAATAAGGTTGGTCGTTAATCAACATAACGGGACCTTCATGACACCAACCGAGACAGTTGGTTTCGAGCAACGTAAATTTTTTATTTTTACTTGTCTCGCCCACTTTGATTTTCAATAAATCTTCGATAGTTCTAACTATCTGCTTCTTGCCGTGCATATCGCAGGTAATGGTTTTGCATACGCGAATGACATACTTGCCCCTTGGCTCGGTGTCAAGAAACGAATAAAAAGACGCTGTGCCGTAAACTTGTGCTGCGGAAAGGTCTAACTCGCGTGCAACCTCGGTCATTGCTTCTTCTGAAAGATAATTTTCTTTCAAAACGATGCCTTGCAAAATGGGAATAAGAGATTCTCGCTCTCTCCCATATTTGTCGGCTAAAGACTTTACTAATTCTCTAATTTCTGTCATTTATACAAAGTTTAACAAGTGAATAACAGTAAATAATTTTTTATTTTGTTAAGAATTATTAACAAAATTTGAGCGTGTAAAAATAATAATTTTTTTCGAATTATAAACAATTTTTTCGAAAAAAAATAAAAAAAATTTTTTTTTATTTTTTTCAAGTTAAAATTTTTGAGAAAATTCATAAAATTATCGCAAATTCCAATTTTCCCATCACAAAAATTTTGTTTTTTCGAAAAAAACTTTTTTATCTTTGTCGCACAAAAATCATTAATTTGGGATAGTTGTTTAAATATAGGTTTGCAATTATTAACCAAATATTATGGATAATTTTGTAAAAAATTAAAGACAAAACAAGAATTTTCCCTAATTTATTACATTTAAACTCTATTTTTTGTTAAAATCTGATAAATTAAGTTAAAATTTGTGAAATATTTTAATTGAATTTCCCTTTTTTCAGGGTCACGAATGATAATTATTGATGTACCTACATTTAAACAACAATCCCAGATTTTTTAATTGGTTTATTCCGAGAATTTGTACACAATTAAAAACTTTTTTTGTATTTGCTGCGAAAAAATTATTTTTTTATGAAAAATCTTGCTGTTGCGAAAACAATATTTTTCCGTCCCAAATTTCCTATTATCATTTTGATTTTGATAATGTTGAGTGTCGGAATAAAAATTTCTTATGAATCGTTTTGTGAATATCGAAAAATAAATCATTTCGTTTATTTTTGCGAGAAAGTTTCAGATTTTGTGAAAAATGAAACCATTACAGAAAATTCTAAAACTACAGAATCGGAATTTGATAGTTCGCAATATTTTCAATTTTACACAAAAGAACAATTAACGGAATTGAAAAAAATTTGCTTTTGGCGCTCAAGAAGCGATGGAAAACAAGGTTACGAACATCACGCCATTGACAGAGCTGTCGGCAAATGGAAAGGAATTCCGTATCAAGAACTTATGGAAACTTTTCGAAAAGAAAATCTTTGTACAGACAAAGATGGAGAATGGTTTTTTGTCGCAACGAAATGGTCGGCACCTGCGTTAAAACAAGATGGAATTTTTAAACCCGCAACTATTTTGCGAACCACAAACAAGCATTTAAAACTCAAAGAAAACTTTAAAAACGCAAAATAATATGAAACGAATAAAAATACCAATAACGCAAAAAGATTATTTGCGAATTATGAAACTCTTGTCAAAAAAAAATCAAACTTTTTACGACAACGAAGACATTCCAAGCATTCAAAAGATTAAAAAATATTGTTATGTTTCGCAAAACAAATGGATTTTACAAATTTCTACGCAAGAACGAGAAATTTTAATATGGTATTTACACAAATTAGAAATGCAAGTCATCACCGACAAACGTTTGCCAAGAGATATAAATGGAAATATTATTGCCACACCGCAAAATATTAAACGACTAAACGAAGTTTGCCGTTTAATTGATTATATTGAGGAATATGTTTAATTTTTTTCTAAAAAATATTTAATTTTTAAAAACTTTTTTTGTATTTGCTGCGAAAAAATTATTTTTTTATGAAAAATCTTGCTGTTGCGAAAACAATATTTTTCCGTCCCAAATTTCCTATTATCATTTTGATTTTGATAATGTTGAGTGTCGGAATAAAAATTTCTTATGAATCGTTTTGTGAATATCGAAAAATAAATCATTTCGTTTATTTTTGCGAGAAAGTTTCAGATTTTGTGAAAAATGAAACCATTACAGAAAAATCGCAAAACGAAATCAGTGTTGATTCTTTTGAAAATATAAGAAAACAGGCATTAGAAATCAAAGAAAAGTTAAATAATGGCAGAAATTCTGTAACTATTGAAAATAGCACTGGTCTTATTCGATATGATTTGGATGGAAAAGCACATGCAAATATTCCCACGCCGCACAAACAAGAGTATATAAAAAATTCTGTCAACGGAGAAGTCAAAAGCATTTCACGAGCAACCAAAAATCCTGCCCCGCTCACACAGCAAGACATTGATTTGATAAAATTATTTTTTAATCAGAAAAAATGAAAACAATAGAAATTACAAATATTGAACTTTTTCAATTATTTACCGAAGTGCAAATTGAAAATTCATATATCGATTTGCATAACGAATACGAATGTATTAAAATTTTTTATCATTCGCACAAAAAACGGCTTGTTTTTGTTTTTGAAAATATCGAAAACCGTATCAAAAAAGTTTTTCTGTGGTTTACAAAGTGCGAAATTTTAAATACTCAACATCTTTTTTTTGATATGCAAAACGCACTCACTTTAGACAATTTGCATCGAGGTAAATTTTTGCAAAATAACGAATGTTTAACAGAAGAAACTTTTGATAAAAAAAAATGTTTTTATCTTGAATTTCTCGAAGGACAATTTTTCGAAGTGTTATCGCAAAAAGTTTTTCTAAAAAATGTTTAATTTTTGAAAACTTTTTTTATATTTGCACCGCAAAAAAAACAATTTTTATGAAAAATTATATTGACACCTACACCGAAGCAATGCGTTATATCGAAAACGCAAAAGAAATTTTGAGTACAAAAACAGGAAAAGAAGACCGTTTTTACGCCGACCCAAAATATGTGAAAATGGCTTGTAATACCGCATACAACGGCGTTTTGCTCGCACTCAACGATTTGTTTAAATACAAAGGAATCGAGATTCCTAAAAATAAACAGAAAAAACGAGATTCGTTGCGAGTAGAATTTTACCGCGAACAACTCGCTAAAATGAACAAAAGTATTTTAAACGAGTTTAACGAATCGGCATATCCCAATTTGCACGAATATGGCGGTTATGACGGAAATTTGCAAGTGGACATTTCGCAAAATGGCATTAAATCTGCCGTTTTGATTATTGAATGGGTGCGAAAACAAATGACAAATAATTAATTTTTTTGTTTTCAAAAGGTGCAAATATTAAAAAAGTTTTTTAATATTTGCACCGCAAATTTTTTATAAAATTATTAATCCCCGATTTTAATCGGGGGAAAAACCAACCAAAACTATGGGACTTTTTGATATTTTTAAATCGAAAGAAACGCTTGAAAAAGAGCGATTAGAGAAACACCCTGAAATTGCTTTGCCAAATGAACGACAAGCAATAGAACAAATAGAAAAAGAATTAAATATTTCACTCGAAAAATTAGGTGAAATACGATGGAATTTTGTTGGTTATAAATTAAATACGGCGGGACAAATTACTGGAATTGGTTTATATAAATGTGAAATAAAAGATTTGAATCGAATTATTTCTGCATTGCGAGAATTGAAAAATCTGACAACACTTAATTTACATTCTAATCAAATCGTTGATATTTCTCCTTTGGCAGAATTGAAAAATCTGACAACACTTGATTTAATTGGAAATCAAATAGTTGATATTTCTGCTTTGGCAGAATTGAAAAATCTGACAGAACTTTCTTTAGGTGGAAATAAAATAGTTGATATTTCTGCATTGAAAGAGTTGAAAAGTTTAACTGAACTCTATTTAGGAGATAATAAAATTTCCGATATTTCTGCATTGAAAGAGTTGAAAAGTTTAACAAC
>DYQK01000256.1 GCA_020719385.1 Rikenella microfusus
AGTGAAAAAATCGGATAATATTAATCAATTAAAATTCAAAACGGTAATAGAAAAAAATACTTTCTATTTCTATAATCCTGAATTTCAAGATAAATACGAAAGTTATATAAATTCGCTCAAAGAAACTTTGCTTGTTTTAAAAAACAAGATTGAAACGCAAGGACTTAAAAAAGAGTTTTTTGAGCAATTATTAGAAGAAAAAGAAAACGGATTGCGTGCTTTACTTGCATTAACGGGATTTGCAAATGAAAGTCTAAAACGCTTAATTACAGTAGTTAGGGTTGCGGATAGTAAAGAATTATCAAAATTATTGTATAAGGAAAAATGGTCTGAAATACAAGAAATTGATGAAATTTCTGAATGGGGCGATAGTCGTATTAACAAACTAATTAAAGATAATAAGTATTTCAGAAAAGGAATTGTAAACCTATTTTTTGAAGGTTCAACAATACCATTTTTAGCACAAACATTGCCATTATTTGAACTCAAAAAATTAAGTATTTCAAAACTTAAATTTGAAATTCCTGCACTAATTGATACACTTGTAAGATACAAAGAGAAAGGTTCATATTCGGGAAAAGCAGAAAATAACCCCGAATTTTATATCGCTACTATTTTAAAAGACTTAAAAATACCTTTTGAAAAGGGCGATTTAGACGAACTTTTTGCAAAAGAAAAAGTCGCAAAGCGAACTATGGATTTTATTATTCCTTCAAAAGAAAATCCGAAAATAATAATTGAAAGTTCATTTCTTGTAACAACTTCTTCTGGACAAGGCGACAAATCGAAAACCGAGGGAAGTATAAAAAACTTAATTTCAAAATATTATCCGAAAGCAAAATTCATTGGTTTTGTTGACGGAATTGGTTGGTATGTTCGCAAAGGCGACCTAATGCGAATGGTAACGGCTTATGATGATGTTTTCACATTTCACAAAGACGAAATTGAACGTTTTAAGAAAACCCTTAAAAAAGAATTGAAATGATTGAAAACTACACAAATAAAATATTGCAAGGCGATTGTTTGGAATTATTTAAAAATATTCCCGATAATTCAGTAGATATGACTTTTGCAGACCCACCATTTAATTTGAAAAAAGGATACAATTCATACAAAGATAGTTTACAAGTTCAGGAATATATAAAATGGTGCGAAACGTGGATTTCGGAAATGGTAAGAGTGACAAAACCAACAGGTTCAATATTTTTACATAACATTCCGAAATGGTTGACTTTTTATGCAGCACATTTAAACACGATTGCTGATTTTAAACATTGGATAAGTTGGGACGCACCAACAGCACCAATGGGAAAAACCTTACAACCCGGACATTATGGAATTTTATTTTACGCAAAAAATGCAAAACAATTAAAATTCTACGAAATTCGGTATCCTCATAAAAGAGAACGCAAATCAAAATATTTAGCAAAAGATTACGGCGGAAAAAAAGGTTTATTGCACCCTTTTGGTCCTTTGGTTTCAGATGTTTGGACTGATATTCACAGAATGAAACATAATAAATA
>DYQK01000257.1 GCA_020719385.1 Rikenella microfusus
GAGAAAAAGAAAATATCTCACAAAAAATTGCGAGATATTTTTTTGAAAATTTACACATTAAAACGAATGTGCAAAATATCTCCGTCTTCGACGACATATTTTTTGCCCTCAACGTGAAGTTTTCCTGCTTCTTTGCAGGCATTTTCACTTTTGTAATGAATAAAATCGTTGTACTTCATTACTTCTGCGCGAATAAAACCGCGTTCTAAATCGCTGTGAATTACGCCAGAAGCTTCAGTAGCAAACATTCCTTTTTTGATAGTCCACGCACGAATTTCTTTGGGACCAACGGTGAAAAATGTCTGCAAATTTAACAAGGAATACGCACATCGCACCAATTTATCAACGCCTGCTTCGTTTAAACCTGCGTCGTTGAGAAATGCCATTCTGTCGTTTTTGTCTAATTCGGCTATTTCGGCTTCAAGCGAAGCGGCAATAACCAAAACTTCCGCATTTTCTGATGACAAAGATTTTTTCACTTTTTCAACATACGAATTTTCCTTCGCCGCAGAATCCGAATCAACATTACAAACGTACAAAACGGGCTTCGCAGTGAGAAGACATAAATCTGCAAGATGTTTTTTATCCTCATCCGAGAGAGACAAAGTGCGAATTGACTGCATTCCTTCGAGATGTTCCTTGCATAATTGCAAAATTTCGAGAATACGTTTTGCGTCCTTGTCGCCTGTCTTTGCGATTTTCTCTACTCTTTGCAATTTTTTTTCTACAGATTCCAAATCTTTAACTTGTAACTCAAAATCAACTAACTCTTTATCTCGAATTGGGTCGATATTTCCTTCGATATGGGCAACATTTGGGTCGTCAAAACAACGTAATACGTGAATAAGTGCGTCTGTGTTGCGAATGTCGGTGAGAAATTTTGCACCTGTACCTTCTCCCTTGACTGCACCTTTTGTTAGTCCGGGAATATCTACAATTTCGACTGTTGCGTGAACAATGCGTTCTGTTTTTTGATATTTTTCCAATTCATACAAACGAAAATCAGGAACACTTATGATTCCGAGATTTGCCTTTGCACTAAAACTCGAAGTTTGAACAGGAGTATTCGACAAACAATTGAAAAGAGTAGTTTTGCCGACGTTTGTTAGTCCGATAATTCCACATTGTAAACTCATAAATTTTTTTTTGCAAAGATAAATTTAAAATTTGTCTTTGAAAAAATTTTTCTCAAAGAAATAAAAAAAAATCTTAAATCACACTTTCTCGAAGTTTATTAATTTCTTCAAAAGAAAATTGCGAACATTTCTGAATTATCTCGTTCTGAAAACCATTTTTTATCATTTCCAAAACGATTTTCTGCATTCCTTCTTTTTCCCCCTCGATTTTTCCCTCGATTTTTCCTTCTTCTTTTCCCTCAAGTTTTCCCTGTTTTATCAGTTGATACGCTGTTGACTCGAACACTTCACCGAGTTCGAAGTTTAATTCCTCCGCTGCTTTTTTCACCGTCTCGATATTTAACTTTGTGCCGCTGAAAAAATAAATCA
>DYQK01000153.1 GCA_020719385.1 Rikenella microfusus
GAATTCACCGTTGCAGTTACTGACTCAAAAGTTTCTAACGCAACAATGATTATCCGCGACATTACAGGTAAAGTTGTGAAAATTGAAAAAGTTTCAACAACCGAAAATATTGCTGTAAATATTTCGAATTGCGGTAAAGGAATTTATTTTGTACAACTCCAAATCGGCAACACAACAATAACCAAAAAGGTTGTTATTGAATAATCCGTGATATAAATAAAAAATCCTGACAGAAGTTTCACAAAAAACTCTGTCAGGGTTTTTTTTATGTAAAAATTTTGTGTAAAATCAAAAAATTATTTAATTTTGTACGTTTAAATTTGGAAAAAATTTTATGAAAAAATTTTTACTCTTTTTTTTGTTTCTAAATTTTATTTCTTTTCAAATAAAATCTCAACAAGTTATTTTTCAAAAGCAAAATTTTGCTCATTCGGGACAAAATTTTCTGATGGCTGTTGATTATTTCTCCGAATCTGAAAATAAACATCTGCAAATCGCAGGTTCAATGTACGATTTCTCTAACTCTGTCGCAGATAAAATTGATACTTTTCGATTTAAAAACTCAAAAAATACGCCATTTTTCGAAAAACGATTTCAAAATACAGAATTAGCGATGTTAACTTCCACCGAATATCATCATTTTTATACTTTTCATAATGATACGTTAGTCGAAAACGGTTGTATCGGCGATTTTTTGAAAATTAAAGAATCTTTGATGCTGCGATATGATTCGGCTTTCATTCGATATGTTTTCCCGCTGCAACTCGGAGATAAATTTAACAGCGAAACGCGAAAAAGTATCAAAATTCGATGTTTCTCCATTCCAAACATTGACTCTATTCGTGCAGAAATAAGAATTTCATCGGAAAGTGAATTTTTAAACATCGAGACAGTTCATATTCCGTTAGGAACTTTTCGATGTTTAAGAGAACAAAATTTATTTTATTTCTCTGTCAAAGCGTTTAAATTTTCGTCTCTTTCGGGAGGTTGGAGTCCTGCACCTGAACTTTCTCACAAAGATTCAACTATTTTTTATCGTTGGTTTGCTGAAAATTCAGGTTTTCCCATCGCTGAGGCACAAATGAACACAAAAAGTTTAGTAAAAAAAATTTCTGTTCAATATGATTCGCCGTTGAAAATGGAGTTAAAATCTGTTGACGCACTTTGTAAAAATACAAATACAGGAAAAATTGTTGCAAAAGTAAGCGGCGGAATTCCCGATTATACTTTTTCCCTCGCAAACGGCGAAACGACTAATCTTGAAAATTTGAAAGCAGGAATTTATGCGGTAACCGTTACAGATAATCGAAATCGAAAATTGACGCAAAACGTTTCTGTGAACGAACCAAAAGAAGAATTGACAATTAAAGTGCAAAAAAAAGATGTTACCTGTGCAAGCAAACGCGACGGCGAGATAGAAATTCAAGTACAAGGCGGAACTCCCGAATATTTGTATCAATGGTCAGTTGATTCGATTTCCACAAAAATCACTCGACTTTTGCCCGATACATACAGAATTCGTGTTATTGACAAAAATCATTGTATCAAAACGGAAACAATTGTTATTGAAGAACCCAAAAATAAATTAACCGTTTCTTTAACTTCGACTTCGGCGAAATGTAAATCAGGAAATGACGGAACGCTTACTGCCAATGCGAAAGGCGGCACTTCGCCGTATCAATATGAGTGGTCTAACGGTGCAAAAGAGCAAACTGCTGAAAATCTTGCTGCGGGAAAATATTCCGTGAAAGTTATTGACCAAAGAGGTTGTTTTGTTACGGGAAACGGAACGGTAAAAGAACCGAGAGATAAATTGTTTTTCACTTCGACATCAAAACACATTCGCTGCAACGGCGCGGCAACAGGAGAAATTGCGTTGCAAATCAAAGGCGGCGTTAAACCATATAAAATTTTGTGGTCAAATCAGTCAAAAGAGACAAAACTTAAAAATATTTGTGCAGGAGAATATTTTGTGCAAATTATTGATTCGATGGGGTGTAAAATTTATGGAAATTTTACGTTAACAGAACCCGATTCTTTGAAAATTAATTATTTTGCAGAATTGCCGACTAATTATTCGTTGGGAAAAATCGAAGTTCAAGGTGAAGGTGGAGAAAAACCTTATATTTTTCTTTGGAAAAATCAAAAAATACATAACGAAATCGATTCTCTGAAACCCAAAAATTACGAAATCACTCTTGTTGACTCAACTTTTTGCAGTGTTTCTCAAAAAATTTCGTTGATTCCTGTTCGCAAAGCACAAGAATTATATAATCAAAATGTATTTCTCGATTTTCGAAGTGCAAGAATCCCGCAAAATATTCATTATTCCGAATTAATTTACATTGAAATTTACGATATTTTTGGAAAATTACTTTACAACGAAAAAATTTCGACAAATATTTATCCTTCGCAAATATTTTCGCTGCGAGAAGGTATATATTTTTACATAATTAGCGATGAAAAACATATTCGCAAATTTTCTGCAACGTTTTCTGTGTTGAAATATTGAGAAAAAATAATTCCATTGCATAAAAAACAATAGAATTATTTTTAAATTAATCGAAAGTTTATTTTCCTTGAAAATATAAATTTTCGATAGTTCTTTGAACAGAAGGCATTGTTAAAATGTCTTCAATTTTTTTCGAAAAATCATCTTTTACAATCCCTGTGTATTTTTCATTGTTTATGTGGCACAAAATATCAACAGGGAAACGTGCATTTTCTGCGTATTCAATAACTGTTAATACTTTTTTCCTAAAATTACCAATCTTAGGAACAATTATATACAAAATGTACAATGCAACAATCTTATCTTCGTAATAAGAATCAATTGCTTCAACATCTGTTTTTAGCACTCCAGATGTCTTTTCGATTAAAGATTCATTCAAAGTTTGCAATAAACTGTAAGCCGATTCTTCATTTACGTCAGAAAATTTATATTTTTCCCATACGTTTGTCATAATTTTTCAATTTTAAAATTATTGGTAAATGGTCTGAATACTTTTTTGCATCTGGTCTTTTAAAAGATCTTGTTAAGTCTTCTGTTCCTATTTTTGTTATTATCTCAACATATTTTTCGTTAATATCAAGATATTCACTCACTGATGGACGAAACATTATTTGGTCAAATAAACGCCATTCATGCGAAATATACCCACTATTTCGGTAATAATGTGTTCCAAGAGCATTTTTATCTCCAAAAAAATTCCACATAGGATTATAAAAAAATCTATAATATTCTCCGTTAACTTCTCTTGTATTTTTTTTCTTCGTATATTCTAAATTCTGAATTGCATTAAGAGCATTTGCAGCAACAATACCGTCCTCAAATGGATCCATATTAAAATCACCTATAAGAATCGTATTGAGACAACCACTCACAGATTCTACTTTCAAAATAGAATTTGCTAAATTCACACATTCAAAAGACAAACTTTGTGATGTCCAATCCACTTTTGAAGGCAAATGAACAGAGATAATATTTAAAGTCTTGTATCGATAAATTAACCAACGAGAAGAATAATAAAAATTTGCATGAATAAAATCATGAACAGTCAAACGAGTGAATATTTTTAGTTTTTTATTAAAATCAGGTAACTGTTTCCAACCGAGACTACAATTCTGTTTTAAAAAACAAAAGACTACTTCGTCAGTTGCTTCTGCCAAATACAAAATATCAACAGCATTATCTTTAATAAAATCAGTAAGATAATCAGTTAAAAACTTTCTCTGTATATTCCAAAATCCAATAACCATGTGTTTATAAAATTTAACTTTGCAAAGTTAATATTTTTTCTGAAAAAACAAAAATTTCGAGAAATTAATGTTCTTTTTTCATAATTTCGTATTTGTTTTTGGGACGCAATTTGTCTAACCATTTAAAATCGGGCAACAAAGTCTCTTGCGGCGACAACTGATTCGGCGGATACAACGTAGAAGAAGGTTTTGTGTAAAACCAAATTTTATCTATTTTATTATTTCCCAAATAAATTTTCATCGTTGAAGAGGAAATTTTATTCACGCCGATAATTGTTTCGCCGTCTTTTGCAAAATAAACCGTTTCCGCATTCGCATCAACATCAACTTTGTACAAACGATTATTTTTTAAATACCCAATCATATTTCTGCCCTTCACCTGATTAAAACGCAAACTATCCTCTTGCGAGACAATAAAAGCGGCATTTTTCATTTCGATTCGATAAACCTTATTCTCCCGCGAAAAAATTTTGATAAAATCGGCAGTTAACTGATTTTCCTCGTTCCAAATTACAGGATTTCGGTGCATTTCCGTTGTAGAATCTTTGAAAGAATACACCAAAGAATCGCAACAAGCCTGCATATCTTTTTTGAAAAGTTGACATTTATAAAACGCCTTCAAAATTCGATAATTTCCTGCCGAATCATAATTCGAACGCAACGTGTCGGCGTGCAAAAACAACGTATCCGATTCAGAAATCTGCATAAAAAGTGCCTCGTTATACAAAATTGACTCCTCTGGTTTCTCTTTGTAAAAACCAACATTTCCTTTTAGAACGATATTTTGCACCGTATCAAGAAGTTCAACATTGCGAAAAGCCCGACCAATACGTTCTTTTCTATCATAAAACAAACTATCTCCCGACAATTTCTGATGTTTGCTTTGCAAATACGCATTTTTTTGAAATTGACATTTCTCGTTTTTATGATTATACCAACCATTTTCGCAGTAAATCAAATTTTCCTTACTCACAATATAAGTTGGCCCGAAAAAGTACGAAATTTTATGTTTCGTGTGATGCCGCAAAGTGTCAGAATAAATTTTGTAATTTTGCGAAAGAATTATCACATCTTTTTTGAAAAAAAGTTCATCGGTGCGAGAATAAAAATATCCAAATTCACTTTTCAACGTATCTTGGTCGTTGATGGTTGTGCCTTTATCAAAATAATAACCAATTTCGGTTTTTAAGTCAAAATTGAGATTTTCAGTGGTCAGAATCATACTGTCTTTTGTGAGACGCACATTTTTTCGCACAATTGCCATTTTTTCTTTTCCCACATAATTTAGAGAATCACCGAAAAGATGCACCGTATCGGTTTCTGCCGAAGGTTTAACAATATGAACATTGCTCATGGCAGTGAAAGAATTTTCCGCAGTGTTAAAAAACGCACTATCGCAAAACATCGTAGCATCTTCGTGCTTGAGTGAGACATTTCCTCGCAAAATTTGAACATTTTTTCCCATTTTTTCGTTCACTTCCAAATCGTTAGAGTGAATAATTTCGATTTTCTTAGGTGTTTGTGTTTTTTCTTGCGAAAAACCTAACAAATTGATTATCAAGAATATAAAAATAAAAGCAATTTTTTTTTGAGACAACATTTTTTCAAAAATTTAATTTTGCAAAGTTAAAAATTATTGAGATATAATTTTTATTAAAAAAAAATTTTGAGAAAAATTTGTTAATTTGAAAAAATTTGTTTACTTTTGCGAAATAAAAATCTTATAAAATGAAAATTATTATTCCAATGGCAGGAATGGGAAAAAGAATGCGTCCTCAGACGCTTACCGTTCCTAAACCGTTGATTCAGATTTCGGGCAAAACGATTGTGCAACTTTTAATTGAGGAAATAAACAAAGTTTTGCGTCATCCTATTACGGATATTGGTTTTGTCATTGGGGATTTTGGAAAGTCTGTTGAGAACGAGTTAGTCGGAATTGCTCGGAAACTTGGTGCTGAGGGGCATATTTTTTATCAAAATGAACCCCTGGGAACGGCTCATGCGGTTTTTTGTGCTGCTCCGCTTTTGCAAAATGAGGTAATTGTCGTTTTTGCCGATACTCTTTTCAAAGTTTCGCACATCGAAATTGATAAAAAAACCGAAGGACTTATTTGGGTAAAATCGGTTGAAGACCCAAGAATTTACGGCGTGGTAAAAGTGAACGAAAATAATCACATAACAGAGTTTATTGAACATCCGCAAGATAATAGTTCAAATTTGGCAATTATTGGAATGTATTATTTTCGCAATGCTGAAAATTTAAAATCTGAAATTCAGTATTTGCTTGATAATCAAATAGTTGTGAAGGGCGAATATCAGTTGACGGTTGCGTTGGAAAATATGAAACGAAACGGAACAATTTTCTCGTCTGCCTCCGTTTTAGAATGGCTCGATTGCGGTAACAAAGAGACAACTTTATATGCCCATCAACGCATTTTGGAACATCGAAAAAACGAGCAATTGGTTGATTATACAGCAGTTATCAAAAATTCGATTGTTGTTCCGCCGTGTTTTATCGGGGAAAATGTGTTAATAGAAAATTCTGTTATCGGTAAATATACCTCTGTCGGACAAGGCACAAAAATTCGAAACTCAATAGTTTTAAATTCTATTATTCAGCAAAATTCTCTCATCGAGAATGTCAATGTCAAAAATTCTATCATCGGCAACTTCGTCAAACTGACAAGCGAAGGCAACGAATGGAATATTGGTGATTATTCTCAAATGAAAATTTAACGTTAATCTCTTAAAAATCAACGAGATGGAAAAAAGTTTAAAAGGCACTCGCACAGAACAAAATTTATTAAAATCCTTCGCAGGCGAATCGCAAGCACGAAATCGCTACACATTTTTTGCGAAGCAAGCACAAAAAGATGGGTACGAACAAATTGCTGCCATCTTTACTGAAACTGCACAGCAGGAAGAAACTCACGCAAAAACATTTTTCGGATTTCTCGAAGGCGGAGCAGTCGAAATTACAGTAACTTTTCCTGCAGGCAAAATCGAAACAACACTCGAAAATCTCAAAGCAGCTGCTGAAGGCGAAAACGAGGAATGGACAGAACTTTACCCCAAATTTGCCGAAATAGCCGCAGAAGAAGGGTTTCCACAAATTGCAACGAAATTTAAAGTCATTGCAAAAATCGAAGCAGAACACGAAAAACGTTACCGCAAACTTCTTGCGAATCTTGAAAATAACGAAGTTTTCAAAAAAAACGAAAAAGTGAAATGGATGTGCCGCAAGTGTGGTTACGTTCACGAAGGGGAAAAAGCATTGCAAAATTGCCCTTCCTGCGACCACCCAACGGCATATTTCGAAGTAAAAAGCGAAAATTATTAACAATTTTTTGAGTAATGTTTAGTTTCGCAATTAAACATTACTCATTTTTTACAAATATCGAAAATTTTATTCCATGACAAATTTAAAAAATAACGACTATTTTATTATTCCAAATCCTGTTTATGATGTGGTTTTCAA
>DYQK01000154.1 GCA_020719385.1 Rikenella microfusus
TGGAAAGTTCCATATTTTCTGCCTCTTGGGGAAGTTCAAGTTTGAAATTTTTACTTCCAAAATTATTTATTCCCAAAGTTAAACCTGCCCAATGTCCGCGAAAACGATGGATTTTATTTTTGCTTAAAAATTTACAGTCAAAATCTCTGTCAAAAGAAAAATCGTCATCATCATCATCGTCCATATCTTCAATTCCTTCGCTCAGTGCTTCAATTTTCTTTTCCTGTTCCTCAATTTGTTTCTCGTAACGCAAAAGTTTTTGTTCCTTTGCTTCGCGTTCTGTTTCGGAGAGAGAAGTGTTTTTCAACTCTTTTTTCACTGCATCAATAGAATCATTGTACGAAAGAATGTTTTGTTTGCATTCTAAAAGGTTTTTTTTAAACGCACCGCGAGAACCTTTTTTGGCAGAATCATCAGTGATAACGATGATTTTTTTCCCAAATCGAAGTTTGGTCGAATCAGACTTTTGAGCCACTGCGGCAAAACAAAACAAAAATGTAATGAAGAAAAAACTAATAGTTTTCATACGAAACCTGTTTTATGAAAAATTTTTAAAAGTGTTCTTTTTTGTACATAAGACGAATTGAGGTTTTGTTTTGTTACAAAAAAAATAAAAATTTTTCATTTTTTTTTCAAAAATATTTTTATCTCTTTGATAATCAAAGAGATAATTTTTAAATTTTTTCTAAAAAATTATAAAAAAAGAGAAATTATTTAGTTTTTCAAAAATTTATATAACAAATTTCTCTTTTCCTGTTTCCAAGAAAAGAGAAATAAGTAAAAAAAGAATTAATTATTCAACATTCCACGTACTTCCGCTGCTGAGCAAGTCGTCCATACATTTAATGTTGGTTTTTGCCTGAATTTTCTTAATTTGTTCATACACACCTTGGTCGTAGGTGGGTGCATCAACAGAGCGAATCACGCCTAAGGCAACGGGAAATTCGGGAGATTCCATGTTGACTAATGCCAAATGCAAAGAAGGATCCTTTTCTTTTGCGTTATGAACGAGAATATCTTTTTCAGAAATTCCGTTTTCGCCGATTTTCACAACTTTTAATTTCGAACCTTCAAAAATCAAACCTTTGTCTCGGTTTTTGCCAAAAATCATTGGTTCGTTGTGTTTGAGAACGATTAATCTGTCTTCGCGATTTTCTTTCTCTGTGACATAATCGTATGCTCCGTCATTGAAAATTACGCAGTTCTGTAAAATCTCGATGACCGATATTCCGCGATGATTTTCTGCTTCCTTGAAAATTTCAACCATCAAGGCAACATTATAGTCGATTCCGCGGGCAAAAAATTTTCCCTGAGCTCCGATGGTTAATTCTCCAGGATGAAAAGGATGTTCAACCGTTCCGAAAGGTGAGGATTTTGTTACTTGACCGAATTTTGAGGTGGGTGAATATTGTCCCTTTGTTAAACCATAAATTTGGTTATTTAACAAAATTAAATTTAAGTCTACATTTCTGCGTACCTCGTGAATAAAATGGTTTCCGCCAATTGCGAGTGCGTCTCCGTCTCCTGTGATTTGCCAAACACTTAACGAAGGATTTGCGGTTTTTGTGCCAGAGGCAATTGCTCCTGATCTTCCGTGAATTCCGTGAAAGCCGTAAGTATTCATATAATACGGAAATCTTGAGGAACAACCAATTCCTGAAATAACGACAAATTCCTCTTTGTTTCGTCCTAACTCTGCCATTGTTTTTTGAACAGCGTTTAATACGGCAGAATCGCCGCAACCAGGACACCAACGTACTTCTTGGTCGCTTTTAAAATCTTTTGGGGTATATTTAACGTCAGCCATTTTTTATTCCTCCTTTAAAAGTTTGTAAAAATGTTCTTTCAACTCTAAGACCGTGAAAGGTTGACCTTGCACTTTGTTATATTGCAAATAATTAAACTGTTGATGTTTAATTCGCAAATAATTCGCAAATTGCCCAAGATTCAATTCACAAACGACTAATTTTTTGTAAAGTTTCAAAATCTCAGCCGTATTTTTGGGCAAAGGATTAATATAATTGAAGTGCAACATAGCGATGTCGTGTCCCTCGTCTTGCATTTCTTTAACGGCGGTAATAATGTATCCGTAAGTACTTCCCCAACCAATGACTAAAAGTTTGCCTCCGTTTTGATTTCCAAAAACTTTCAAATCAGGAACTTTTGCAACGATTCGTTTAACTTTTTCTTCTCTTTCGAAAGTCATAACTTGGTGATTTTCAGGAACATACGAAACCGTACCTGTTACTGCCATTTTTTCGAGTCCACCAACGCGATGTTCGAGTCCAGGGGTTCCGGGAACAGCCCATTCGCGAACCATCGTTTCAGCATTTCTGAGATAAGGCAGATAAGGTTTATCCTTCTGTGCAAAAGGAGGTTTAATTTCAGGTAACTCAGACATTTTCGTTATTTTCCACGGTTCTGAACCGTTTGCCAAGAAACCATCAGTTAACAAAATGACTGGCGTCATATGTTCAACAGCAATTCTTCCTGCCTCGTAGGCGTAATAAAAACAATCTGAAGGAGTGCTTGCTGCGATAACAGGCACAGGACATTCACCGTGTCTGCCGTAAAGTGCTTGTAATAAATCACTTTGCTCCGTCTTGGTCGGCAAACCTGTCGAAGGACCGCCGCGTTGAACATTGACAATAACCAACGGCAATTCAGTAATTGCTGCGAGTCCGATGGCTTCTGCTTTTAACGAAAGTCCCGGTCCCGATGTTGATGTAGCAGCGAGACAGCCCGCAAAACTTGCTCCGATAGCGGTACAAATGCCTGCGATTTCGTCTTCAGCTTGAAAACAAACGGCTCCTAAATCTTTGCGAGCAGAAATTTCTTGCAAAATTTCACTTGCAGGAGTAATAGGATAAGAACCGAGAAATAAACGAAGTCCCGATTTCTCTGCCGCAGCGAGAAGTCCCCACGCAGTAGCAATGTTTCCGTTGATACTTCGATATTTTCCCGCAGGAATGTCTGCTGGCTGAACCAAATAAGAACGAAGTAACTGCAAATTATCACCGTAATTAAACCCTGCCTGCAAAACTCGTTTATTCGCTTCGACAACTCTTGGGTCTTTTGCACCGAATTTTGTCTCGATGAAATTGAGAGTGTGTTCGAGTGGGCGGCTAAAAATGTAATAAACTAAACCCAACGCAAACATATTTTTACAACGCAAAACGCTTTTATTGTCGAGACCGAGGTCTTCGATGCTTTGTTTTGTCAGATTTGTAATGGGAACTTCAACAATGTTGTAATTTCCAAGTTTGTCATCTTTCAATGGGTCTTGAGAGTAACCTGCTTTTTCGAGATTTTTATCAGTGAAACTGTCAGCATCAACAATAATTGTTCCACCTTGCTTCACCCAACGCAAATTTGCTTTTACAGCGGCAGGATTCATCGCAACAAGAACATCTGCATAATCGCCAGGCGTAAAAATCTGTTTTTTTCCAAAATGTAATTGGAAACCCGAAACGCCGCCCACAGTGCCTTGCGGGGCGCGAATCTCGGCAGGATAATCGGGAAAAGTCGAAACATCATTTCCAAACAACGCAGAAGTGTTTGAAAACAACGTACCTGTAAGTTGCATTCCGTCTCCCGAATCACCTGAGAAACGAATCACAACCTCATCAAGTTCAACAACTTCTTTTTTCAAATTTTCCATAATATGAAATTTATGAATAAGTAAAATTATTCTTTGTGAAAGGAAAAACAAAAAAAAAAATTTTTACAAAGGTGCAAAAAAAATTTTTTTAAACCAAATTTTTTCGCAAAAAAATGTAAATTATTTTTTCTAAAAACGATTTTTTATTTTCTTCATCAACGAAGACGCAAATAAAAATTCCTCAATATACGAATTCTCTGCAGTTAAAATTTCATTTTTACTGCCCTCCCAAGATTTCTCTCCTTTATAAATGAACAAAATTTTATCGCCAATTTCTAAAACAGAATTCATATCGTGAGTATTTATAATTGTTGTTATGTGAAATTCTGCGGTTAACTCATAAATTAAACTATCAATAACGATGGAAGTTTGCGGGTCAAGACCAGAATTTGGCTCATCGCAAAATAAATATTTCGGATTCAAAACTATTGCTCGTGCTATTGCAGTACGCTTCTGCATTCCGCCGCTTATCTCGGAAGGAAAAAGAGAATACGCATTTTTCGACAAATTAACCCGATTTAAACAGAAATCTGCACGCTCTTTTCTCTCTTTTTGTGAAAAATTTGTAAACATTTCTAACGGAAACATTACATTTTGCTCAACGGTCAACGAATCAAACAACGCACCTGCCTGAAAAACCATTCCCATTTCTTGACGAATCTCTTTTTTCTGCAAAGAATTCATACTCGAAAACTCGCGAGAATCGTAAAAAATCTTCCCACTGTCAATATTGTGAAGTCCGATAATAGATTTTAACAAAACCGTCTTGCCCGAACCGCTCAGCCCGATAATTAAATTTGTTTTGCCTGTCTCGAATGTTATTGAAATGTGTTTCAAAACCTCGCGACCCTCAAAACTTTTACAAACATTTTGCAATTCTATCATGACAAAAGTAATTGAGTAAGAATTACGTTAAACAATAAAATTAAAACGCTGCTATAAACGACCGCTTTTGTGCTTGCTTTTCCGACTTCTAACGCACCGCCGTTGGTGAAATAACCGTTATACGATGAAATCGAAGTGATTAAAAATGCGAAAATAACCGTTTTTATCACGGAATAAGTGACATAAAAAGAGTTAAATTGGAATAATAAACCTTCTACGTAAGCCGCAGGAGTAACAGCATTTGTTGCGACACAAGCAACATAACCGCCGAAAATTCCGACAAACATACTCATTACGTTTAAAAATGGGTTAATAAACATCGCTGCGGTGATTTTGGGTAAAATTAAATAATTGGCAGAGTTGATTCCCATTATTTCGAGTGCGTCAATTTGCTCAGAGATTCGCATTGTCCCAATCTCAGAAGCGATATTTGACCCAACTTTGCCTGCGAGAATTAAACCAACCACAGTCGAGGAAAATTCCAAAATCATTGAGTCACGCGTAGTTATTCCGAATAAATAACTCGGAACTAACGGATTTGTAACGTTATAAGCGGTTTGCAGCGTGATTACCGCACCCATAAAAACAGAAATTATCGCAACAATGCCCAAAGAACCAATCCCCAAATTATCCACTTCGCGAAAAAATTGTCGAAAAAAAAGTTTTGTTTTTTCAGGTTTCGAGAAAACTTTTGCCATCAACAGATAATATCTGCCCAAATGAAAAAAAACGTTCATTTTATTTTTTGTTTAAAACGAAGACTCCTTCGCATCGGAGAATTTTGTAAAATAAAAAATGCCAAACGCAAAAACATTTTATCTTTGTAAAATTTGCGAAAATTTTTGAAAAAATACAACATTTTTAGCATCAAAATCTCGAAAAACGAATAATATTTTCGAAAAAAATAAAACAACGAGATATAAAATTCTTTTTCAATCTCAAAATTGCGTTTTGTACTTTTCCCGCCGAAATGAATAAATTTTGCATCAGGAACAACAACATTTTTATAACCCAATTTTTGACTTTGCAAACAAATATCTTCCTCCTCGCAATACAGAAAATAATGCGTATCAAAACCGCCGATTTTCTGAAAAAATTCGCTTCGAATAAACATTGCACTTCCTGTAACTCGTTGAACTTCAATAGGTTGCGAATAAACTTTTTTTGTATCAAGAAATTTTTGGGGTTCGAAAAAACGACAAATCGAGTGTCCAAAAAGTTTAACTTTTAACGAGGGAAAATAACCAAAAGAAGGGTGAAATTTCTGTTCAGAATCGAACATTTGTCCCGTTAAAACAGCAATTTCTGTGTTTTTTTCTGCAAAATCAAAGAGAATTTTCAAATTATCATTTAACAAAACGCAATCATTATTGAGAAAATAAAAATATTTAACATTGGGAGCGGCAAATTGCACTCCCAACATATTTCCTCCTGCAAAACCTAAATTTTGTTTGCTGCGAAAGAGTTTTATTTGTGAATATTTCTCCAATGCGTTTAACTTTTCAAAATCAGATTCGTCAGACGCATTATCAATAACAATAATTTCGAAACTAAGAGCAGAAACAGAATTTTTGAGAATTGACTGAACGCATTGTAATGTGTAACTACTTGATTGATAGTTAATTACAATTATCGAAACATCCATTTTTTCGAAATTACTTATTGAAAATGACTTTTATGTCAGTCTCATTTAACTTTTCGACACCCAGTTGTTCGTTAAACTTTCTGCCGACCCCCTTGAGAAGTCCGACAACAAAATCAACAAGTCCGCGTTTTGAAATATACCTAAAAATCAGAGTGTTGTTGTCCAACCATTCGAGTTCAAAACGTGGCGGATGTGCATTTGTCACCGATTTCGTGATTCTGTCGTGAATGCCGTTTAGTTTTAACAAAAATTCTCGTGCCGTTTTTGCGCCCATTAGGTGCGCTCCATAAACATTGGGGGCAAAAGTATTCATCCAATAATCGCCGAAGGCATCGGCGGCTTGAAACAACGAAATATTCAAAACTTCGCAGGTTTTCACAATCACATTGACAACAACCTCGTCTTCATAGTCATTTCCTGACGCAATAATTGTTGCAATATTAAAACCAGATTTGTCAAAAATTTGTTGCCAAGTGTTTTTTCCAAATTTTTCAACAACCAAATCTTTGAGACATTTGAGTATTACTCCTTTCATAATTAAAATTTGTTAAATTAATTTTTCAATTTTTAAAACAGAAATTCCCTCTTTTGTTTTTCCTGAAAGCAACAAAGAACGAACCAAATTTTCAATAAAGCGGATTGACAATTTGCATAAAATTTTATTTTTGTAAAAAATTTATTTTATCTCTTTGCGAATTTTCTCAATTTCTGAAAGAGATAAATTTGTCATTTGAGCAATAACTTCATTAGACAAACCAAGTTTTATTCCGTTTATTGCCGCAAGTTTAATTCCTTCTTTTTTCCCATTTTCCTCGCCAATTTTTATTCCTTTTTCTTTTCCGATTCTCTCGCCGCGTTTCATTCCCTCACGCATTCCCATATCATATTCGCCTTTGAGATAACGCTCAAACATCTCTAAATTCTGCTCCTCGGACTCTAAATAATTCAAATCTTCCTTCGTTAAACCTTTGTTATTGATTAAACGAATTATCTCTTTGAACACAGAAT
>DYQK01000043.1:0-19643 GCA_020719385.1 Rikenella microfusus
ACTCTGTCAGGGTTTTTTTTATGTAAAAATTTTGTGTAAAATCAAAAAATTATTTTATCTTTGTACGTTAAAAAAATTTTTATGAAACTCGGTTTAACTCTCAAAGTTTACTTTTCAATAGTAACTGTTGTTGTTGCTATCTTATTGATTTTCACTCTCTTTGTGTCTTTTGAAACTCAAAATATCGTAAAACAAGCAACTGAAAACGAAGCAAAAAATATTGTTGTAAATTATGCCGCCCAAGTAAAATTAAAATTGGAAAAAGCAAAACAAACAGCAACTAACATTGCTCACATTTTTGACAACAGCAGTTATTTCCCTAAAAATTTGCGAAGAAATATTTTAAATAATATTTTGATTCATACTTTGAAGGACAACGCAGAATATTTCTCTATCTGGACGGTATGGGAAAAAGACGCACTTGACAGCTTAGACAAAAAATTCGCAAACACAAACGGACACGACGCAACAGGACGATTCATCCCCGTTTGGACTAAAATGAACGGACTAAAACTCGATTCTTGTCTCGACTACGAAACAAGCGATTATTACGTTTTACCTAAAAAAACTAAAAAACCCGTTTTATTAAACCCATATAAATATTCATATTCGGGCAAAAAAGAAAACGAACTCTTAATAACAAGTATTTGCGTACCAATTATCTATAATAATCAATTTAAAGGCGTAGTTGGAATCGATTTTGCACTTGACGATTTACAAAAACTTACCGATAATATTAAACCCTTCGGCGACGGTTTCGGAATTTTACTCGCAAACAACGGAATCCGAATCGCACATCCGACCAAATCGCGAATCGGAACATTATTTGCAGACGATTTGCCCGAAAAACAAAGCGAAATTCTCAAAAACGTCTTCTTAGGAAAAGAATTTAATTTCGAAAAATTCGCAAGAGCAACCAATAAATATTCAATATTTTTTTTCACGCCGATTTATATTTCGGACTGCGAAAAACCTTGGTCGTTTGGAATCTCTGTCGGAAAAGAAAAATTTTTAGAAAAAGAAATGTTTTTGAGAAATACAATTATCATTATGAGTATTATTTCTGTCCTTATTTTGTCAATTTTGTTGATTTTTATCACGCGAAACATTACGAAAAACATTATTGAAAGTTCAAAATTCTCTGAAAAAGTGGCAACAGGTAACCTTTCAACTTGGACCGAGGTGAAAAGAAATGACGAAATCGGAAAACTTGCAGCCTCTTTGAATGCAATGGTTCTCAAACTGCGAGAAATGATTGAGATTATACAAAATAGTGCGTCAATAATTTCAATTTCAACTCTCGAATTGAACAAAAACGCACAAATTTCTTCACAGTCTGCCAACGAACAAGCCTCTTCTGTCGAACAAATTTCTGCTTCGATACAAGAATTGAACAAAATTATACAAAAAAATCTCAAAGAAGTAAAACGAACACAAACCGTTTCGCAACTCGCAGCGAAAAATTTGCAAGAAGGACAAGAAATTATTCTCAAATCCGCTGAAAGTACGAAAATTATTGGTGAAAAAATTACTATTGTTCAAGAAATTGCTTTGCAAACGAATATCTTAGCGTTAAATGCGGCTGTCGAAGCGGCACGCGCAGGAATTCACGGCAAAGGTTTCGCCGTTGTCGCCGCGGAGGTCAGAAAATTGGCAGAAAAAAGCCGAAATGCCGCCGATGACATCGATTCTTTGTCCAAAGAAACCGTTGCAATTGCAAAACAATCCTCGAAAATTATCAAAGATATTATCTCGGCAATGACTTTGTCAACAAAATCTGTCGAAAAAGTGTTAGAATCGAATGCGTTGCAGGAAAATAACATTCAACAAATTTTGCAGTCAATAATTCAGTTGAACGCCATCACGCAACAAAATGCGTCTTCTTCGGAGGAAATGGCGGCAAGTGCGGAAGAACTCGACTCGCAAACAAAAATTTTAAACGACTCAATAAGTTTTTTTAAAACTAATTAAGAAAATTTAACAAAAATTTTCACGTAAAAACGCAATCACCGTCTCCGTCTTGAACGGAAAAATCATTCATTTGAGAAGCAAGTTTTTCTGAAGCATAAAAAGTTTGCGAAATATTTTTCGAAAAAATTGCTCCGCTTTTTTGTGCAGAAAATTCTTTTATCAACGAAATTTGATAAACTGTAAATATCGAAATCCGAGTTTTTAACGCAACATAAAACAAAAAATCAACAATTAATTGTTTTGACTCTTCCAAAAAATAAACGTAAGGCAACGTTAATCGATTGTTTTTCAACGAGATAAACAAAAATGCGGTTAACTCATTTTTTTCATTTCGAATTTTCACAAAATAGTAAAAAAACTTTTTCGCAAAACTCGAAAAGTAATATTTCTCTTGCAGCGAATCTTTAAACGGCGAAGAAATCACCCATTGAAAATTTTTTATCCATTGAAATTCAGAAATACTGCGTTTAAACAATTCGTTTTCATTTTGCGATTTAACAAAATTTTTCAATTCGTTGTCAAAATTGTTCACAAATTCGAAATGAAAATTTGGTTTTTGAGTAAAAAAATCTTTTAACAAAAAATAAAAATTGTTAAAAAAATTTAAAATAAAATCTGTCGCAGACAAAACAGGTGAAATTTTTTTGAGAAAAGGAAACCTCGGCGGCAAAACTTCAGAAAAAACAAAACGAAAATAAAATCTTTTCCCGTTTAAAGTTTTAATTTTCAAAAATTTGCCGCTATTTTCGTATAATTTTTGAGATTCTGGGGCAAAATTTGTGAACATCAATTTTTCATCCCACGATTCTAACGCAACTTTTAACAATTCCTTCGAAATCCCTTGTCTGCGAAAATTCGGCTGCGTCCAAGAACCGCTAATCCACGCAAATTTCTCAATTTTCTCCCCCAAAAAGCAAAAATCAGGCAAAAGTGTTCGGTAAGCAACAATTTCAGAATTTTCTGTTGCAAAACACAAAACCACATCGTCAGAAGCGGCACGCGGATTTTCTAAATATGACAAACTCCGAAACAACGAAATCGGCAAATTCGAAAATCGATAAAAAATTTTAGAATGAACAAAATTTTCCATCTCACAAAGTCTTAACTGCTTGATATTCACTCTTCTTCGATATTTTCTTGAGTAGAAATTTGTTTATTATTCAACAGCGGCAACAACAACAGTGACACAAAACCGCCCAAAATCAACAACAAAGTGTTCGAAGTATGAGCGATAAACGCAAAAGTTGTTCCTTGCGAAAACGGCACTCCGTAGAGAACCAACGTTTGAGCAATCATAAAATGCCACGCCCCGATTCCGCCCTGCACAGGAGCAACCATTCCAAAACTGCCCGTCACAAGCATACTCAGGCACGCAAGCATCGAAAGATTCGAGGTAATTTCCAAACTAAAAAAGCAAACATAAAGCATAAAAAAGTACAAAAGCCAAATCATAAACGAATAAAAAATAAATAAACCCTTTTTTTCCATTCGTTTAACGGTTTTTATTCCTTCAAAAAATTTCACAAATAAATCTCTAATTCGTTGATAGATAGAGAGTTGCTTAATTTTATGTCGAAAAATATATAACAATAAAATTCCGCCGATTCCAATTATCGCAAGAACGAGATAAATAATTGCCGAATTAAAAATGCCTGAAAATTTTTGCGAAATGAAAGGGAAAAACTTCAAAATCACGTCAAATTGCAAAAGAAGAGTTAGAAAAAACAGAAAAACTAACATCAACATATCAATAGTGCGTTCAACAACTACGGTGCCGAGAAGTTTTGTGAACGAAATTTTTTCATATTTTTTTACTATTCCGCAACGCGAAACCTCACCCAAACGCGGAAGTGCCAAATTGGCGAGATACATCACCCAAATTGACATGAACGTATTTTTCAATCGCGGCTTGTAACCAAGCGGATGAATCAACAAATTCCACCGCAAAGCACGAAATAAATGACTGAAAAAACCCAAAAACAGAGACAAACCAACCCAAAAATAATTTGCTTTGCGGAGATAATCTTTCATTTCCTCAATGTTTTGGTCGCGATAAACTAAATACATTAAAATGATGCCTACCGCAAAAAAACAGAGAAATTTTATGACCGTAAAAATTTTATTTTTCAATTTACTAAAAATTTTTTTAATTTTGAAGCGACAAAAGTAAACTTTTTTTCATAAAAAGATGAAAAATTTTTCATAAAAAAGATTTAAAAAATTTTAACAAAAAAATAACTTTATTCTCAAAAAAATAATTTATTTTTGCAAAGATTTTTAATGAAAAAATAAAATTTATGAACAAAAATGTTATTGAATTGTTTTTACCTCAAAATTTACTCTTCGACAATGAAATATTGTCTCGTTTTCGAGAGAGAAATCAACATATTTTGTTGAAATATCAAGCAAAAAAACGAATGTTATTGATAAGTGAAAAAGAATTTTCTTTTTCAGATTATAGTTTTGTAGAGATATTCTTCCCGACTAACATTTCGTTTTCATATCCAGAATTTGAGGAATTTTGCAGTTTAAATGACAATTTTATCATTGAACTTGATAAAAATATAATCAGAATTAATAATATTAATTTTAATTTTGCAATTCTTGATTTTATTTCTTCTATTAATTTTGTTATTTCGAATTGGAATCGAAGTATGAAATTGGGAAAAATTTTTACAAGTAAATTGCAATTTAATTTATCTGAAAATAAATTTCTTTGTGCAGATATTCCGTTTGTTCGTTTTCCTGTTTTTACAAAAATAAATTCTGTAACTTTTGTCATTGAAATTGTGTCTGCAAAAAACGATTTGAACAAAGATATTAAAAAAATGCAGGAAGATTGGTTTCCAAATGGAACAGAAATTGGGTTAGTCGTAAATCCTTACACAGAAAAATATTATCTTTTTGAAAATAATTTTCATTTTTATACTGAATTTGATTTTAAAATTGTATTTACTCACTCGCTTTTGCCCGAATTAGAATTAAATTTCGATGAATTGTGGCAAGAAGCACAAAAAGATTCGCTCACTGAATTATAAAATACAAAAAATATGAATATAATTTTTCTTTTAACATTGGTGATTCTCTCTTTTGGAATATTTTTCGTTCCCAAAAGACACAAATTTTGTCTCTCTTTTTTCCTGCATCTCGGAGTAATTGTTTTGACAAGCACTTGGGCTATTCAAGCGTTGAACGGAATCGAAAAACTGTCTTTTGATAATTTTCTGCCGCATTTTTGGACCTCAAACGCACATCTCAAAATCGACAAACTAAGTGCTTTTTTCATTTTAATTGTCAATTTTACCTGTCTCACAGGAATTTTGTACGCAAAAGGTTATCTCAAACCATATTTCGAAAAGAAAACAGCAATGGCGTTTTCAATTCATTTTTTTAGTTTTCTCTGGTTGCATCTCTCAATGTTACTCGTAACGATGATGTCTAACGGACTAACTTTTATGATTGCGTGGGAAATTATGTCGATAACATCGTTTTTATTGGTGATGTTTGATGCCGAAGATAAAACGGTTTTGCGTACAGGAATCAATTATTTGATACAAATGCACATCGGTTTGATGTTTATTATGCTTGGTTTTCTGACCGTAGAGAAATATTCGGGTTATTTTTCCTTCGAAGGCATAAAAATTTATGCTGAAACGCACTCAAATTTTTTATTATTCCTAATTTTCTTCGTTGGTTTTGGAATCAAAGCAGGTTTTATTCCGTTGCACACTTGGCTCCCGCAAGCACACCCAGCGGCACCCTCGCACGTGTCGGGAGTAATGTCGGGAGTAATGATAAAAATCGGAATTTATGGAATTCTGAGAATTATCGCTTCTTTAAAAACTGATTTTTTCGAAATTGGGTCGTTTTTACTAACTATTTCTATCATCTCTGGACTTCTCGGAGTAATGTTCGCCATCGTTCAACACGATTTAAAAAAATTACTTGCTTATCACAGCATCGAAAACATCGGAATCATCGGAATCGGAATTGGTGCGGGACTCATCGGTATCTCTATTGACAATTCGGCTCTCGCAGTCTTAGGACTAACAGGCGGAATTTTGCACATTTTAAATCATTCACTTTTTAAATCCTTGTTGTTTTACTCGGCGGGTTCGGTTTATAGCGAATGTCATACGAAAAATGTTGAACAATTAGGTGGTTTAGCGAAAAAAATGCCTAAAACGGCGATATTCTTCCTGCTCGGCTCACTCGCCATTTGCGGACTTCCTCCGTTCAACGGTTTTATCTCTGAATTTCTGATTTACAGCGGATTTTTCAAAGGAATGTACAATGCGGCACTTTATCGGTCTGTTGCGTTTTTGCTCTCCATTGTTGCACTCGCACTCATCGGCGGTTTAGCAATTTTTTGCTTCACAAAAGCGTTCGGAATAGTTTTCCTCGGCGAAGCGAGAAGTGAAAAAACTCAAAATGCAAAAGAAGTGTCTGCGATAATGTTGTTTTCGAAGTTTTTAATCTCAATATTTATCATTGGAATCGGAATTTTACCAATGTTCTTTGTGCAACCAATCTCAAAATGGATAAGTGAAATATTTTCTCTCGGCATTGACGAAGCACTTATTCATAGAAAATTCGATTTTCTCCCCTCGCTAAGTATTTTTGCTGGAATATTTATTCTTACCGCTGCGATAATTCTCTTAATTCGATATTTGAAATTGAAAAAAGTCAATGTCAGACGCAATGTTCCGTGGGGATGTGGTTATACGGCACTCACTCCAACGCATCAATATACTTCGACTTCGTTTGCAGACCATTACGCAACACTCGCAAATCCGATTTTGCGAATGAAAAAACATTTTAAACCCATTGAAGAGGAAGAAATCTTCCCCAAAAATCGACATTTCGAAGCACACAGCGAAGATATTTTTCAAACTAAAATCGAAAAAATCGCAGAAAAATCTACTTATTATTTGCAAAAACTTGCTTTTCTGCAAACAGGACAATTACAACATTATATTTTGTATGCGTTTTTGTTTATTTTGTTAGTTTTTGGACTCACATTTTTCAAAATTCTCTAAATTTTTTCTCAAAAATCTGACTGAATTAAATTAACTTAACGATATTCTTTTATGAGAAAGATGGCAAAATATTTTAAAATATTTTTTCGAAAAATATTTCTTTTTTCAAAAAACTTTTATTATCTTTGCCGCACCTAAATTTTTACAAAAATGAAAACCGAAAAATCTACATTTTTATTCCCACGATTAAAATCGTGGGCTAAGATTCGCATTTTAACCCACGACTTCAGTCGTGGGAAGACAAAAATCCTGACAGCGTTTACAATTTTTTTTCTTTTATTTTTTGCGACAACAACCGCAAACGCACAAGAACTACCTTCCAATGTTTCGCAAAGTGGTTCTTTCGATTATTCTTTTGCAAATCAGATTGCGTTTAGTTCAGATGGAAAATGGATTTTAGTTGGAGAAGGTTATGATATAAAATTGTACAGTGCTTTAACAAAAAATTGTGTGAGAATTTTTTCTGCTGAATATTATGTAACCGTTGTTTGTTTTACTTCAGATGCGAAACATTTTGTTTCTGGTTCTAGAAATGGATACGTAAAACTGTGGAATACTTCTTCGGGACGATGTTTAAAAACTTACAATATTGGTGGAGATGTTGTGGATGTTCGATTTTCTCCTGATAATAGATATATTTTGGCAAAAAGATATAATTCTGGTTTTTGTTTTCTTGAAACAGAAAAAACGGAAATGTTTTTACCAAAATGTGTTCCTGTAAAATGTTCCTTTCCATCAGTTGTTCCAACTCCAACTCTCAACAACGAACCAACTAGACAAGAGAAAAAAATTGTTATAACAATAAAAATTGATTCCAATGTTGTTCGAGGTTTTACTAAAGTAGACGAAGTAGAAGTATTAAATTCTACAAGTAAAATTCTTTTTAAAGGAACTGCAAAAAGTCAAAACAAAATAAAAATATCGGAGGTAAAAGTTGATGGCAAAAAGGCACGTTTGTCTGCAAATGGCGATTTTGGTATGGATTTATTTTTAGGTGTCGGCGAAAATAAATTATCCGTTACCGCAACGGATGTTGAAGGCAATACTTCTTCGCAAACCTTTACCATCAACCGTTTAGAAGCTGATGCAGATATTCCGCAAAATGTCGGGAAATATTATGCGTTGTTGATAGGCGTAAGCGAATATACGAATTCGCAAATTGGACAATTTGCCCGTGAAAGACGTTGATGAATTATATCAAATTTTAACTTCAAATTACACTTTCGATAAGGAAAATGTAATTTTATTAAAAAATCCTTCTCGCAGTCAAATTTTTGATTCGTTTGAATTGTTGTCGAAAAAAATTACTGCCAAAGATAATTTCTTAATTTTTTATGCAGGACATGGTTATTTGCGAAATAAAATATTTTATTGGTTGCCCGTAGATGCAGGAAATACTCCTTCAAATTGGTTTTCCAACAAAGATTTGATAGATATTTATTTGGCAAATCTCAACACAAAACATACGTTGGTTATTTCTGATGCGTGTTTTAGTGGAGCGATTGGTCGTGATGTGAATATGGAATTGCCCAAAAAGTTATATGAATCGCCGAGTCGCACTGCGATGACCAGCGGCAATGAAGAGCCTGTACCCAACAAAAGTATTTTTTTCGAATTTTTATTTAAAAGTTTGAAAAATAATACGAAAAAATATTTTGCTGCTTCAGAGATTTTCGTTGAGATAAGAGAAAAAGTCTTTCAAAGTACCCAAAAACTTCCACAATACGGAGTTATTCCAGGACTTGACGACAGAGGCGGCGATTTTATTTTCATTCGCAAATAAATAAACTTTTTATGAATCCGTTATTAATCAAGCATTTGCGAGAAGTTAAAAAAATTTGTAAACAACATAAAGTTGTTGCGTTATATGTTTTTGGTTCGGTTTGTACCGAAAAATTTAACGAAAATAGCGATATAGATTTTTTGATTACTTTTGCAAAAATGCCGTTAAGAATTTATGCAGACAATTATTTTGGTCTTGAGGATTCGTTGTCGGCGTTATTGGGACGCAAAGTGGATGTTGTTGTTGAAAAAACATTGAAAAATCCATACTTTATTAATGTTATGGGAAAAACAAAAACGTTAATTTATGACAGACGACGTAAAAAAATATCTGCTTGACATTTTGACTTCCATTGATTCTATCAACGAATACATTGGAAAACCGCGAATATATCGCGAATATTTAGCAAAAAAATCTTTGCGTCGTTCAGTGGAAAGAGAAATAGAAATTATCGGTGAAGCAGTTAATCGAATTCTGAAAATCGATGATACAATTATCATAACCAATGCGAGACAAATTGTTAATTTGCGAAATAAAATTATTCACGCATACGACAGCATTGATGACGCATTGATTTGGAGTATTGTTATAAACCATTTACCTGAATTACAAAAAGAAATAAAAAACTTATTTTTATAAAAATGAAAAACGAATCAATTTTTTGAAAACTTTTTTATGAAAGTTCATTATAATTTTGAAAATTTACAAATAAAAAATCCTGTTCTCACGACAGGCTCTTTTGACGGAATTCACGTTGGACATAAATTTATTATTAACCGTCTCAATGAAATTGCTCAAGACATTGACGGCGAATCTGCGTTAGTAACTTTTTTCCCGCATCCGCGGCAGGTTTTGTATCCCGAAATGCACGTTGTAATGATAAATTCGCAACGCGAAAAAATCGAAGTAATGAGAAATACTGGACTTGACCACTTAATTATCATCAATTTTACGCTTGAATTTTCTAAAACCTCGTCTATTGACTTTATTCGCAAATATTTAGTCGGAAAAGTTGGGGTGAAATATGTCGTTATTGGTTATGACCACAATTTTGGACACAACAAAGAGGGAAATTTCGATTATCTCTATCAGTTGGGTCAATATTATGATTTTCAGGTCGAAGAGATTGTCGCTCAAGATGTTGAACACGTTTCGGTGAGTTCAACAAAGATTCGGCGGGCATTAGAAGAAGGTGATATGCGAAAAGTAAATACTTATTTGGGACATAATTATATAGTTATCGGAAAAGTTGAACAAGGTAGTCGTTTTGGTCGCAAGATTGGTTTTCGCACCGCCAGAATTGCCGCTGACGAGGAGGTAAAATTGTTTCCGCCCGCGGGTGTTTTTGCAGTGTTAGTCGAAGTTGAAGGCAAGGAATACAAAGGAATGGTCGATATTTGTCCCTTAGAAGATTATCATAACCCACAAATTCCGAATAAAAATCGAAAGTTAAACGTTCATATTTTTAATTTTGACAAAGAAATTTATAATGAATTTGTTAAAATTTCGTTCATAGAAAAAATTCGAGACAGATATAACTTCATAACTATCAATGCATTAAAAGACCAGTTGAAAATTGATAAACAAATTGCGTTAAATATTTTGAAATGAAATTGACAAATTTTATTTCCATTTTAACGTTTCAATTAAATGAATGATGTCTTTTTTTAAAAATTCCACCACTGGAGCAAGCGAATCTTTATTTGGGTGTGTAAAAAAATACAACGAGCCACGAATAAAATGTTTTGTGCTATCGGTGAGAAAAAATTGCACCGAAGAAGCGGCATTTCCCTTTATTTCGTAGAGAATGCCGTAAGTTTTCTTCTCTTTATTTTCGAAAAATTTTTCATCAATAGCGTCTGCTTTGATAGAATGTTTATACGCAAGAATGTGCGAATCTTCGGTATAACCTTCAGGATTTCGTTGAATACTTTTATAACTTATGTGAATTTTTGCGTTCAAAGTGTTAAAATGAATGTTAGTCCAAAACGCTTCCGAAGTCTTTTCTGTGTCTTTTTCGATTGTTGCATACGCAGGAATCTCAAAAGAATACGGGAAAATACTGTCAATAATGCGATATTTCTTCTGCGGCAAGTCAATACGAAAATAAGCACGCGGCTTGGGCGAATATTCCTTTGAACACCCAAAAATAAAAATCAAAAATATTAAACTCTTGAAAATCAACGGAATATTTCTCATTGTCGAAAAATTTTATTGCACAAAAGTAAAAAAAATTTTGAGAAATAATAAATTTTTGAAAAAAATTATTAATTTTGCAAAAAACTTGATATGAAAAAATTTGATTTACCGATTGCTCTTGGCTCTGACCACGCAGGTTTTGAGTTGAAAGAAAAAATTAAAATATTTCTCAACGAAAATAATATTTCGTTTTTCGATTACGGCTGTTTCTCGACAGAAAGCGTTGATTATCCCGATTTTGCCCATCAAGTTGCGTTTTCTATTGAGAAAAATGAGAGTCATTTCGGAATAATTTTGTGTGGAAGTGGAAATGGAATCAATATTACCGCCAATAAACATCAGAAAATTCGTTCTGCGTTGTGTTGGAATTCTGAAATTGCGTCTCTTGCGCGTCTGCATAACGATGCGAATGTGTGTGCGTTGCCTGCGAGATTTATTTCTATTCCAGAAGGTTTAAAAATTGTCGAGACATTTCTGTCAACAGAATTTGAAGGCGGCAGACATTCTCGAAGAGTCGAAAAAATTCCTGTAAAAAATGAACATCAGTGAAATTTTAACGGAATGGTACGAAATTCATAAACGCAATTTGCCGTGGCGGGGCATTGAAAATCCGTATTTTATTTGGATTTCTGAAATTATTTTGCAACAAACGAGAGTTTCTCAAGGATGGAATTATTATGAAAAGTTTATTTCTCGTTTTCCCGATATTTCAGCACTTGCCAACGCCTCGGAGGACGAGGTTTTGTTGCTTTGGCAAGGACTTGGTTATTACTCGCGGGCAAGAAATTTGCATCATACGGCGAAACATATTTTAAAATATTTTAACGGAATTTTTCCGAATCGTTATGAAACGTTAATTAAACTGAAAGGAATCGGCGAATATACCGCAGCAGCGATTTTGAGTTTTGCGTTTAAAAAACCTTTTCCCGTTGTTGACGGCAACGTAAATCGGGTTATTTCTCGATTTTTTGGAGTCACAGAACCTGTCGATTTGCCCGATGTACGTAAGAAAATTTATATTTTAGCAAAAAATATTTTAAACGAAAAAAAGCCCGATATTCATAATCAGGCAATAATGGAATTTGGGGCTTTGCAATGTGTGCCGCAAAATCCTGACTGTGCGAATTGTCCGTTGCAAAGTGGTTGTGTTGCGTTTTCGAAAAATTGTGTTGAGAAAATTCCTGCGAAAAAACCCAAAAAAGAGGTAGAAAATCGATATTTTCATTATTTTTTTGTAAAACAAAACGAAAAAACGTTTATTCGCAAGCGGCAAGAGTCAGATATTTGGAGAAATTTATATGAATTTCCACTTCTTGAGACAGAAAAAAATCTTTCTGAAACAGAAATTTTTGATTCGCAAGAATTTAAAAAACTTTTTCCCGATTTTTCAAAATTTACGATTTTAAATATTTCTCAAATTATTGAACATCAACTGACTCATCAAAAAATATTTACCCGTTTTTATGAGATTTCTCTTTCTCAAAATTTTGCGAATTCGTATTTTTTCGAAAATTTTAAAAATATTGATTTTGCAGAAATATCCGATTTTGCCGTTCCTAAACTCATTGAAAATTATTTAAAAAATTGACTTTTTATGGAAACAATTTTGATTCCCAAAAACGAATATTTTGCAATGAAACAAGAAATTGCAGATTTACAAGCAAAAATAAATTTTTTGCAAGATGCTGATTTTATGAATAAATTGAGTTTTTTTATCAATTTATTTTACAGAGATTATCTTCTCGAAAATAAAATTGAAACAAATATGCCTTTTGAATTTGGCATTGCGAAGGATTTTATTTTTATTTCAGACGATTTTAACGAATCAATGGAAGAATTTAATGAATATTTATGAAAATTTTGTTAGACACTCACACGCTAATTTGGTTTTTGCAGGGAAATAACCAATTAGGTGAAAAAAATAAAATGATTTTAACAAATCCTGAAAATACTAAATTTTTGTCTATTGTTAGTATTTGGGAAATGGCATTAAAAATTAATTCTGGGAAATTAATTATTTCTCAACCCTTACAAAATTTTATTCCGCAGCAAATAAAATTGATAAATTTGAATTTGAGATATATTTATCAACTTTCAGTGTTGCCATTTCATCACAAAGACCCTTTTGATAGGTTAATTATCGCAACTTCGTTGATTGAAGATTTAATAATTATGAGTATTGACGAAAATTTTGAAAAATACAATATTAATTTAATTTGGAATGAAAAAATAAAATTTCGAAATTAATTTATGAAAATTATTTAACTCTTTTTATCAAATGAAAATTATTTTTAACATTTTTTTGCTTTTCATTCCGTTTTTTGTCATCGGACAAGATGTCGAATATGCTCGAAAAGTGATAAAAACGCTCTCCGCAAACGAAATGGAAGGAAGAGGTTATGTCAATAACGGAATGAAAAAAGCCGCAGATTTTTTAATCGCCGAACTCAAAACGTTGAATATCAAAACGTTAACTCAAGACTTCGAAGTGCAAGCAAATTCTTTGCCCGTTGCAGAGATAAAAATCGACAACATTGAACTCGAAGTAGGAAAAGATTTTTCAATGGACGCCTCGGCGTCAAAATGCAAAGGAACTTTCGAATTGGTGTGGGTGAATAATAAAATTTTCACCGATAAAGCAGCCCTTCGCAAATTTTTCGCAGAAGATTATAGACAAAAATTTTTAGTCTTCGACACGGCAGGAACAAATTTAACAAATATTGACAGAATTTATCAAATGTTAACAGAAATTAACGTTGCTGATGCGAAAGGAATCATCGAAATCAAAGACGCAAAAAAGATAATTTTTTATGTTTCTCGCGAAACAAAAAATTTTCCTGTCATTAAAATTGCTCGCGAAAAAATTTCGAAAAATGCAAAAAACATTTCTGTCAACATAAAAAATAAATTTCACAAACATTTTAAAACACAAAATATTTGTGGCATTTTGCAGGGTAAAACTGACAGTTTTCTTGTGTTTACCGCACATTACGACCATCTTGGGCGTTTGGGAAATGCAGTTTTTTCAGGAGCAAACGACAATGCTTCAGGTTGTGCGATGCTTTTGATGTTAGCGAAACATTTTGCTGCAAAGTCTGATTCGTTAAAATATTCTGTCGTTTTTTTGTTTACCTCCTGTGAGGAAATTGGGCTTGTTGGTGCGAGATATTTTGCAGAGAATCCGTTAATTTCTCTTAATAAAATTAAATTTTTGTTAAATTTTGATATGGTCGGAAGCGGGTCAACAGGCATTGTTGCTGTCAATGGGGCAATTTTTAAAAATCACTTTCAACGTCTTGATTCGTTAAATTCGCAAAAAAAATATTTCGAAAAAGTTTCTGCAAGAGGCGAAGCAGCAAACAGTGATCATTTTCCGTTTTATCAAAAAAAAGTTCCGTGTTTTTTCATTTACACAACAGGCAATTACTTTGAATATCACAACGTTAGAGATGTTTATGCGAGTTTGCCGCTCACAAAATTTTCAGAATTTTTTAAATTAATCATTGATTTTGTAAATTTTTAAATTATGAAACGAATAATTTTTGCGTTTTTTGTAATGTTTTTGTTTTTTGAAAAAAGTTTTTCGCAATTTTCTGGTTACAAAATGCTTCGTTACGATGAGGATTTTAGTTATCTCAAAACGCAAGGAACGTCAGATTGGTGCGACCCTGTAAAATATATTCCGTTTTTCGATGAAAATTGTTACTTAACCGTCGGCGGCGAGATTCGAGAATTGCACAGATTTTATAATCACCCAAATTTTGGTGACGAGACAAAATCTCCGCACACTTATTTGTGGCAGCGATATTGTCTGCACGCAGATTTTCATTTTTCCCGCTATTTTCGGACATTTATTCAAGGAGTAAGTGGTTTTCGCACTTTGAGCAAAAAAGATTTGTTACCTGAATTCGAGGAGAATAAACTTGATTATCTGCAAGCCTTCGGCGAGGTTCAATATCCGTTTTCGGAGGAAAATAAAATTTCGCTGCGAGTCGGGAGACAAGAATATTTATTCGGCGTAGAAAGAATGTTTTCAACAAGAGACGGCGGAAATATTCATCAAACTTTTGAGGGGGCAACATTAATTTTGAAACTTTGGGATTCGAAGTTAAATGTTTTTGTGGCGAATCCTGTGATTTCGAAATTTGACGTTTTTGACGATTCTCCAAATTATGAAAACGCAGTTTACGGTGCGTATTTCGAGAAATTTGGAAAGTTTAATCCTAAATTTGGAAATTTTGAAAATAAATTTTTCATAGATTTGTATTATTTCGGGAGTGAAAAAAAGTTTAGTAAATACGTTTTTTTGCCCGTAGAGAAAGAAAATCGCCATTCTTTTGGGGCATATTTGTATTCGCAAAACATTGGTTTTAATTATCAACTTGAGGGAATTTATCAAACGGGCAAATTGGGAAATTTCGATGTTTCTGCGTATCGACTGGCGGCAGATATTTCTATGAGTGTGCCTGGAATTTTTATTTCTCCGATTTTTTATTTGCGAACAAATTTTATCAGCGGCGATTCTGACTCGACTGACACCGAAATAAACACTTTTAATCCGTTTTATTCGAAGCCGCCTGTTTATGATTTAGTGCCGCTTGGTCCTTCGAATTTGATTTCTGTCGCATTTGGGGTTTCGATTTATCCTTTTCATAGATTTTTTGTGCGTGGTTGGTTTTATTCTTTGTACAGAAACGCGGAGCAAGATGGAATTTATCCGTATTCTGTCTCGGCGATGTCGCGTCCTTCGGTGAAAAATGTAGTTTTCCCAAAAGAAATGTTCATTGGAAACCAATTTATTTTTGAAATAGAATATTTAACGAGACATTTGAGCATTTCTGAACAAATATTATATTTCTCGACAGGAGATTTTCTCAAAGAAACGGGCAAAGGAAAAGATTTATTGGTTTTTACGACAAAATTTTCGTTTAAATTTTAATTTTTTGCATTTTTTTATCTCTTTTCGAGATTGAGAAAATTTCGAAAAGAGATAAAATAAACAAATTTTTTTTACAAAGAGATAACTTGACCTTTTCTCCAACTTTCAACCGCTTCTGTCCAAGAAGTTTTGTACGTAATATTCCGAATTAAACGAAAATCATTTTCACAATACGGCGATTCTACTTTTTTAAACGAAAAAGTTAAGGTGGAAAAAGTTTTTCCAGTACCCGAATAATTCCATTGTTCACCCAAATCGTTGCGATAAACACTTTTCGGCGGTCCAAAAACGGTGTAAATCATACCTCTGTCGGTTTTCCAACCTTCTGTATAAGATGTGAAAAAAATATTCGCAAACAACACTCGATTATAAAAAATTTTTATCATTTCTCTTGATTTTTCAACACTTCCACCTGCTTTTAACCAAAAATTATCAAGCGATAACTTTTTATTTTCAGCCGAGAATAACGAATCAAATTCTTTCGAGGAAGTTAAATATTGAAGCGGCGGCAACATATCATTGACCGTTTTTATCATCGGGTAATGTTCATTTCTGTAAAAAAGCAAAAACCCCTCAAGATTAGTCGTGTCAGTTTGAATTAAAAAATGTCCTTTCGTTTTAAAATTAAAAATTGGGAACGGATTTCCTTGAATCTGGAAAACCGTGTCAAAATTTAATTTTTCAGAATGAATGTATTCACTTGAAAATGGCGGCGTTGCAGGACGAATATCGTTGGAAAAATATCGGATAAAATAATTTTTTGACAAATGTTGTTCATTTTTTATCACATAATTTGTCGAAGGTTTAAAATATTGCGAAAACAACGGACTTTGATTTGTCTCTAAGACAGGCAAGAAATTTTGCGGCAAAGTTTTTGTCGTTTTATAAATAGACAAATACATCACATTTCTTGCTTTTCGATTCAAATCAGAAACAATAATTTGAGCCATATATTTTTTCAGACTCGAAGATTTTAACGTAATAAACGAGAAAAACTCTTTTTGCGAAGGATTTTTCAAATTGATGTACGTTGAAGCACTATCAATGAGCCACATATTTTCAAAAGACTCGAAAGTTTGGTATTGAATTTTAACCTTCGCTTTCGGAATATTTTCCTCATTCGCCATGGAAAAAAGCAATTCTGTGAGATAAATTTTGAAGTACAAAACCGTTGTTGAGTCGTTGAGATGATAAATTTTATAAACAGGATGAATCTGATTTCCGCTGGGAATGTAATGTTGAGTGATATTTTTACTATTCTGCGGCAAAGGAATATCTGTCGTAGTAAAGCAACGTAACTCCGTTAAAATCAAGAGGAAAAGAATAAAAATTAAAATTTTTTGTCTCATAAAAAATGAATTCTAAGATTTTGTCAAATTTATAAAAATCTTTTCGAAATTTGTCAAATTCTTTGAGAATCTGACAAATTTCATATCGCAAAATTTATTTTATCAACGAAAAATCAAGTTGTTTTTTTGATAAATCGGTTCGCAAAATTTGAACTTTCACTTTATCACCCATAAAAAATTTACGTTTTGAATGTTCGCCGATGAGACAATACATTTTCTCATCAAAAATATAAAAATCATCGTCCAATTCTCGCAACGCAACCATTCCTTCGATTTTCGTTTCAACAAGTTCAACGTACATTCCCCATTCTGTTAGTCCTGAGATCATTCCGTCAAAGATTTGTCCCAATTTATTTTGCATAAATTCGACTTGTTTATATTTTATGGAAGCTCTCTCTGCCGAGGCTGCTCGTTGCTCCGTATCGGAGGAATGTTTGCAATCGCCTTCGTATTGCTCTTTGTTGGCAGATTTTCCGCCTTGCAGGTAATGGTCTAACAATCGATGCACCATTAAATCGGGGTAACGTCGAATCGGCGAGGTAAAATGCGTGTAAAATTCAAAACCTAAACCATAATGTCCGATATTATCGGTGGCATAAACGGCTTTCGCCATTGTTCGCACCGCAAAATTTTCAATAATATCTTTCTCTTTTTTGCCTTCTGTTTGTTTCAGAAACTGATTTAACGTTTTTCCGACATCTTTGTTGTTCGAAAATTTCAAAGAATAGCCCCAATGTTTCACAAAATTCGAAAGATCAATTAATTTTTCTATCTTCGGTGCATCGTGAATTCGGTAGACAAAAGTTTTTTCGTTTTTTGACAACTTGTCTGTGGAATCTTGTCTGCAAGAAATTCCGACAAATTCTGCGACTTTTCGATTTGCGAGAAGCATAAATTCCTCGATGAGTTGCGTTGAGCGAGTTGCGGTTTTAAAATAAACGCCTAAGGGTTTTCCTTTTTCGTCTAAATGAAATTTTGTCTCGATTCTTTCGAAAGAAATTGCTCCTTTTTTATATCTTTCGTCTCGAAGAAGTTGAGCGAAACGGTCTAAAATCGAAATTTCTTGCGATAAATCGCCGTTTCCTGTCTCAATAATTTTCAAAACTTCGTCATAATTAAACCTTCGGCAAGACCGAATAATTGTTCTTCCAAACCATTGATTCAAAATTTCTGCCTTCTCGTTCATCTCAACAACGACAGAAAATGTTAATTTATCCTCATTTGGTCGCAACGAACACAAATGATTCGAAAGTCTTTCGGGCAACATCGGGACAACTCTATCCACAAGATAAACGGAAGTGCCTCTTTCTGCGGCTTCGGCGTCAACTAACGTTTTGGGTTTCACATAAAAACTGACATCTGCGATGTGAATTCCTATTTCGAAATTTCCATTTTTTAATTTCTGAATCGAAAGTGCGTCATCAAAATCTTTTGCGTCCTCGGGGTCAATGGTAAAAGTGGTAATATTTCTGAAATCGCGGCGTTGAGAAATCTCGTCTTTTGTAATTTCTTCGGAAATTTTCTCTGCCGAATCAACAACTTTTTGCGGAAATTTATACGGCAACTCAAATTCTGCCAAAATTGCGTGCATCTCGGTGTTGTGTTCGCCTTCTTTTCCCAAAACATCAACTACCGCACCGACAGGATTTTTCTGCTCGGCACTCCACTCAATAATTTTCACAACAGCCTTGTCACCGTTTTTTGCATTATTGAGATTCGAAAGCGAAATAAAAATATCATACGGCATATTTCTGCGTTCTGTTATCAAAAACGCAAAATTTTCGCCCACGGTTATTGTGCCGACAAAAGTTTTCCTTGCTCGTTTCAAAACCTGAGTTACCTCACCTTCGAGACCGCGAGATTTTCGTTTTGCGAACAAAATGATTTCTACCTCATCGCCGGGCAAAGCACAATTGAGATTTTCTGTTGAAATAAAAACCTCTTCACCGATTTCTTTTGGAATAACAAAAGCACCGCTTTTCATTTTCCACTCAAGTTTGCCTGTCAAAGTTTTTGTATACATCAAAAAGCTATACCTTCCTGACGTTGTTTCCTGAATTCTGTGTTGATTCAATAAATCATCTAAAAGTTTGAAAATCAAGTTCTTAGACGCATTATCTTTTGCTGCGGTAAGACGACAAAGTTCTCGGTACGAAAAATTTTGCTGCGGATTCTGTTTAAAAATGTCAAGTAAAGCAATTTTCAAATCTTTTTTCGAAAATTTAGGAAAATCTTCTTTGTTTTTCTTTTTGTTACGTTTCATAAACAAATTTTTTACAAAGATAAAAATTTTTTCTGTACAAAAAATAAAATTTGTTTTTTCGAAATTTTTTCTTATTTTTGCAAAAAAGTTAATATGCCAA
>DYQK01000043.1:19743-25253 GCA_020719385.1 Rikenella microfusus
AAAATTTGTTTTTTCGAAATTTTTTCTTATTTTTGCAAAAAAGTTAATATGCCAACAGTTTTAGACATCAATGGTTTTAAATTCAAATTTTACAGCAATGAAAATAATGAACTTTGCCATGTTCATATTACAAAGGGAAGTGGAAATGCAAAAATTTGGCTAGAACCTAAAATTAAATTTGCATTTAGTTACAATTTCACTGTGAGAGAACAACGAGAAATTGAAACTTTAACTGAACAAAATTATGAAATTTTAATCTCAAAATGGTATGAATACTTTGGAAAAAATTAATGATATAAAATCGAATGATATTATTGATAAACTTATTTTCGAAAAAGGGTTGCGAATAAAAAACCTTTTTATTGAACATAGTTTAAATTTGATGATTGTTGTCTTGAGTAATAAAAAAATTTTGAATATTTCTTTGTCAGAATATCCGAAATTGCATTTTGCTTCTCTCGAACAATTAAACAGATGGAATTTAATTAGCGATGGAATCGGCATTGAGTGGGAAGAATTAGATGAAGATTTATCGTTAAAAGGGTTTATTCAGACTTATGTTTATCAAACGGCAATACAAACTATTCAGCAAAACGAGGTTGTGTTTGTTTAAAATTTTCTTATCTTTGCAGAAAAATGTGCAACAAAAAATTTTTTTTGCAATAAATTCACTAAATAAAACGTTTTTTGAGTGTAATACATTCAAAAATAAAATGAAATTGTTTCGAAAATACATATTTTTAATTATTTGCTGTATTTTTTTCTCAAAAATTTTCTCGCAGCAAGTAGAAATGCCTGTCATTGAGTCGATAAATGTAAATCTCAATACGCAAAAAGTGGTCATTCGTTGGTCGGTTCAATTTCCTGACAGCGTTGACGGCTACATCATTAAACGACAAATCTGGAATGTTCCAGGCGTTGTAGATGGAACTTTTAACACCATCGCAACCATTACTGACCCAAGAATTTTTATTTACGAAGACACCTCCTCGCAATTTGGCGAAGCAAAACCAACTTTTCGTCCCGAATTTTACAGAATTGCCGCATATCGAATGTTAAACGGAATAAAAAAAATCTCTTTGATGAGCGATATTCACTCAACAATATTTTTAACCCCAATAAAATTCGATATTTGTGAGTTAAAAAATACTTTAAACTGGAATCATTATGTTGGTTGGGGCGATTCTTTGAAAGAATACAAAATTTATCAACGTTTTTCAGCCTCAGACGTGCCAATTCTGTTAACAACTGTTCCCAAAAATGACACAACTTTTATACATTCTAATCTTTCTGATAAAATTTCGTATTTTTATTGCGTTGAAGCAGTGAATGTGAATGAAAAAATTACGGCAATTTCGAATCAAGCATCGAAAAAAGTATATTTTCCGCATCCGCCTTCGTTTATGAATGCAGATTTTGGAACGGTTTTGCAGGAAAATCAAATACAACTTTCCTTCACCGTTGATACCTCGCACACAAACAAAGGTTTTAAACTTGTTGAGTCATCGGAAATAAACGGTCAATATTCGGAAATTGCGTTTTTCGAAAAACCGTCAATACCCAAAATTGTGTTTAACGACACGGCAAACACTTCCTCGCAAGTACATTTTTATAAATTAATTGCAGTTAGCGTTTGTAATTCGGAATGGAAAGAGTCAAATATTGCACATAATATCGTTTTGCGTTCTTCGACTTCATCTGAAAAACCCAAAATTAATAATTTGATATGGAATACTTATCAAACCTGGCGCGGCGGCGTTGAGAAATATAAATTATATCGAAGTTTAGACAATGAAAATTTTGAATTGCGAGATACTTTGTCGGCAAAAGACTCAATATATATGGATGACGTTTCAAATTTAACGAATATTAAGAAAGGAATGGTTTGTTATTACGTGGAAGCAGAGGAAAAAGATGAAAATCCGTATCAAATTAAAGGTTTTAGCAGGTCGAATGTTGAGTGCGTGGCACAAAATACGGAATTATTTTTGCCCAATGCGTTTAATCCGAATAGTGATGTTGAGGAAAATCGAATATTTAAGCCGAATGTTTCGTTTGTCAAAGATTTTTACCTAATAATTTATAGTCGTTGGGGGAATATTATTTTTGAAAGTAAGAATCCTGATATTGGTTGGGATGGAAAATCGGAGGGAAATCTCGTTCCCAAAGGAGTTTATGTTTATTATCTGAAATATATTACCTCGTTAAATCAAGTTTTTGAGCGAGTCGGAGCAATTACGTTAATTTATTAATACAAATTCTGTCAAATTTCGAAAAACTTGACAGAATTTTTTGCGAAAAATTGTTTAACATTCTATCATCAACCATTTTCTCGCTTCAATTTCGCTGTCGAAATATGCTTGCAAAAATTTACTGCCCGTTTCTTCTTCCATCGTTTGTTCAACAGAAATTTGAATAACAATTTCTGTCGGCACTAAAAATGCCATTCTTTTGATGATATTGAGGTAACGCGGAAAAATTTCTCTGTTCATCCATTCTTGCAAATCAGGAGAGATGATAAATTCCATTTGCATGAGATAAACCAATTCTCGTTTTGGACAGTATTTTTCACACATTTCAACAAAAATGAACATTTCTTTTTTAAATTCGTCAATATTCATTTTGTAAGTTTCGGGCAAAAACTTATCAATAATCAATGAATTCTCCTCTTCGAGGGTAATTTCAACAAATTTACTTTTGTGCAGTAACATAAAAAAATTATTTTTCGAGGCAAAGATAAAAAAAATTTCAATTAAAAACAAATATTTTCGAAAAAAAAATTTTATCTTTGCAGCAAAATTTTTATATTTCTCAATAATTATGAAACGAGATTTTTTGATTTTAATTTTTTGTTTGAGCAATGTTTTTGTATTTTCTCAAGCAGAACGACAACACATTCGTCAAGGAAATGACGAATATGAGCAAAAACAATTCGAAAATGCTTCTGTTTCGTATGAAAAAGCGTTAGAAATTAACCCAAATTCGTATGAGGCAAAGTTTAATTTTGGAAATGCCCTTTATGAGCAGAATAAATATTACGAGACGGCAAAGAATTTAGAGAATCTTGCGGCAACCGAGAAGGATTCTGCTCGTTTGGCTTCGATTTTTCATAATCTCGGCAATGCTTATCTGCAATCGGTGCCGAAAGTGATGAGAGATACGAGTGTGTCGCAGGATGTTATCGGAAGAATTGTGATGCGAAATCTCGAAAAAAGTATTTCTGCGTATAAAAAATCGTTGAAAATTAATCCTTCGGACAAAGAAACGAAGTATAATTTGCAATATGCACAAAAACTTTTGCAACGAATGAAGAATCAGCAGCAAAATCAGAATAAAAACAAAAATCAGCAGCAAAATCAGAATCAGAAAAGTCAAGATAAACAGAATCAAGACAAAAAAGATACTCAAAAGCAAAATCAAGACCAGCAGAATCAAGAAAATCAGGGGAAAAATGAACAGCAGCAACAAAAACAGCAGGTTCAGAAGGGGAAAATCTCAAAACAAGATGCAGAACGTTTGCTGCAAGCCATTCAGCATGACGAATTGAAGGTGCAGGAGAAGTTAAAAAAAGAAAAACAGCAAGTTCGCAAGTCAAAAACAGATAAAGATTGGTAAAAAAAATGAATTTTCACACAAAAATTTTGTTCATATTTTTCTTTTGTCTTTTTTCAACGAAAAATTTTTATGCACAAAACACAAAAAAACCCAAATTAATCATTGGAATTGTTGTTGAAGAGATGCGATACGATTATATTAGTCGTTTTTGGAATAAATTTGAAAAAGGCGGTTTCAAAAGATTGGTCAATGAAGGAATATCGTTTCAAAATCATTACATTGATTATTTTTTCACTTATTCCTCCTCAGGATATGCAACAATTTCAACAGGAACAACGCCGTCGCAGCACGGAATAATTTCTGATTCTTGGTACGACAGACTCCACGACAAGCGTATTGACTGCGTTGGTGACGAAAATTTCTCTCCCACAGGAACAGCAGCGAATATCGGGCAAAAATCGGCGATGAATCTGATTACCTCAACATTCGGCGATGAGTTAAAAAAGTTTTCTTTCAACGAATCGAAAGTTATTGCGATAGGTTTAAAAGATTTTTCTGCCGTTTTGTCAGCAGGACATTCAGCCAATGCGGCATATTGGTTCGAAGACAACACAGGAAATTGGGTTAGCAGCGGTTATTATCTCAATAACTTGCCCTCTTGGGTCAAGGAATTTAACGAAAAAAAGTTTCAAGATATTTATGTTAGTCGAGAATGGAATACTCTTTTTCCCGTTGAACAATATCGCGAAAGTTTGCCTGACGCAACTTCGTATGAATTTGGAATGGGTGAGAGAAATACGTTTCCTTATTCTTTGACAGAATTAAAAAATCGCACAAGAGATTACCGTTATTTAAAATCTACACCTTTTGGAAATACGTACACAAAAGATTTCGCTCTCGCTGCGATAATAAACGAAAATTTGGGCAAAGACTCTATAACGGATTTTTTGAGTGTGAATTTTTGTGCTACAAGTTACATTGGAAATTGGTTTAACTCGCGTTCTGTCGAGATTGAAGATGCGTATTTGCGTTTAGACAACGATTTGTCGCACTTTTTAACGTTTATTGATGAACAATTTGGCAAAGAAAATGTTTTAATTTATTTGACTTCGGACAAAGGTGTCGATGAACATCCCGAATATTCTAAGGCGATGCGAATGCCAAGCGGTTTTGTGAGTGCGAAAACAATCACTTTTATGTTAAAAAGTTATCTCAAAGCACTTTATGGCAACGGCGATTTAGTAAAAACGTATGTTGACCAGCAAATTTATCTGAATCAAGTGTTAGCGGAGCGTTTAAAAATTTCTTGGAGCGAAATGCAGTTACAAAGTTCGCAATTTGTTTCACAAATTCAAGGAATTCATTGGGCAGGAACAAGTATTGCGTTTCAAAGTTCAGGATTTAGCGAAGGAATAATGAGAAAAATGCAAAATAGTTTTCATCAATATCGTTCGGGAGATATTTTGATAAATCTTTCGCCGAATTGGGCAGTCAAAGATGGGGATAACGAAAAAATTTATTCCATAGCAGCAGCTTACGAACCGTTTACGCATATTCCGTTAATTTTTTATGGCTGGAACTTGTCGCATAAAAAAGTGTTTCGTAAAACCGTTTCGCACTCAGTTGCAGGAACGTTGTCATTGATTTTAGAAATTCCCGCACCCAATGCGGCAAGCGGAGAGGTAATTCAGGAAATTATTATCCCATAAAATTTTAAAAAGTATTTCTTTTCTCGAAAAAATTTTTTATATTTGCTTCACAAAAATCATTCATTTTTACCAAAAACAGAAATCTTATGAAAACAATTTTAACAAAACAAGATGTGTTAGAATTAATTGCTGCGAGTCGTTTGGAGTCGGACAAACAAAACGCCGAACTGAAGCAGCAAATTGCTGCGAGTAACGCCGAACTGAAGCAACAAATTGCTGCGAGTAACGCCGAACTGAAGCAACAAA
>DYQK01000258.1 GCA_020719385.1 Rikenella microfusus
TTAGAGCCATGTGCATTGTTTTCTTAGAAGTTTTCAAGTATGAATTTCACAATTTTGTCCTTACGCAGACTGATTTTTTCCTTATTCCAAATTTCCGATTCCGAAGTCATATTTTGAATTTCTCTTTGCTGTCCAAGATGATTATATGAACTTCTTTTCTCGCTAAATGGTTTATTTCCAACTGAACAATTGTGTGATTTTGAAAGAAGTAAATAATTTCCTAAACAGTCAATATATTGGTTTCTAAATTCTTCATCATATTCACAATAACCTGCTGCAATTGGTTCTCCATTTGTCGGTGTCTGTGGTGCAATATGTTCTAATTCTGGGCTTTCAATGCTGTCAAAACGAGTCAGAGAATATCCATTTTTTCCTTGATTTTCAAGATAATTTTCATACTTCCAAAGTAAGAATTTTGCTGTTGAATGATGCATTCCGCCCTGAATTGCTTTTTCTAACTCGTTTTTATTCCAATACGCCCACCACCAAGAATCATTAGGTATATTTTTCATCCACTCAATTCTGTCAACTATCGGTTTAATGTCAGGTTGCTCTGATGTAAATTTTTGATATACATCATTAATTCTTGATGTTAATTCTGCTCTTGTCCCAATAAGTCTGTGGCGTAAAACCATTGCTTCCATTGATGAACAAATTTTGCAAATTTCTTTTGTTTGCAGTCCGAAAGAATAAGCCTTAATAACAAATGGGATTGCTGTTGCAAAACCACCTAATGTTATTAATGAATGTATTTCAATATTTTCTCTTTCGTCTTTGCCGAAAAATGTAGTCAAATGCTCAAAACTAACTGCAAGCGAGTTTGTAAATGATTTGATGAAAGGAATTGGATTGTTTTCTGATAATAGTTTATTGATTTTGTCAATTGCATTTGATTCCCAAAGTGAATTGAAATGAACACGTAAAGTGTAAACTAAAACATCATCTTCGTCTATCTTGTATTCAATTGACGAAATTGATTTATAAATTTTTTCAAAGCGGTTTTTTATTTCTTCAATCAAACTGTCTTTTTCTTCACCACCATAAAGATGAACGTTAAACATGAATTGTGCTTTTATGATTTCCAAATTTGATGGTTTTTTCCCACGGTTGTTTTGGAAAATAAACATTTGAATTGCTTCGGATTCATTTTTAACTGGATGTGTTGAGCAAGATGCTTCACTAACTGTTCTTAGCATTTTTGATAGGAACAGTTCGTCCTTGTCTGCAAATGAATTTGTGAAAAAGTCGAACGCATTAACTATTCGTCTCGCTGATTCGGTTTCTAAACCATTTTTATTTTTCTTGGATTGCTCAATAACATAGTCTTTAAATAACTGATTGTCATAATCAACGGTTGAAAAAATGTAATTTGATTTACGCTTAATCATATTTTCAAAAAGCACTTCTTCATTTTCGGTTAAAGTCCGAATTGATTTTAACTTTGAAAATAAAGCAGAAAGAAAAATAACAATTGTTGTTAATCTTTGCTG
>DYQK01000259.1 GCA_020719385.1 Rikenella microfusus
TTATGAATTCCAAGATTTTTTTTCGCGCAGACGGCAACGCAAGTATTGGTTTAGGACACGTAATTCGGTCTCTTGCGTTGGCAGAAATGTTAAAAAATGATTTCGAGTGTATTTTTGTGATACAAAATCCTTCGGAATATTTGGTTTCAGAAATTAAAAAAACTTGCGAACATTTTTTGATTTTTCCCGAAACAACAGAAATTTTAAACGAAGCACAAAATTTTGCGAATCAAATAACGAAAAATGATATTGTCGTTTTGGATGGTTATAAATTTGTTACCGCATATCAACAGATTTTGAAAAATAAATGTCGCAAATTAATTTGTATTGATGACGTACATTCTTGTCATTTTGTGGCTGATGTGGTGATAAATCATGCGGGAAGTGCTTTGAGAAATCATTATTCGGCGGAATTTTATACGAGTTTTTGTCTTGGTTTTGATTATGCGTTGCTGCGAAAACCTTTTTTGCAAGCGGCTGAAGTTAAACGCAATATCGAAAAATTTGATACGGCATTTGTGAGTATGGGCGGCGGGGCAATATTGAATGTTTCGTTGAAAATTTTGAAGACATTAAACGCAATATCTGAAATTAAACGTATAAATTTTGTTCGCGGTTCGAAGGAAATTTTTGAAAATGAAATAATTCCATTTCTCAAAAATACAGAAACTGAAAAAATAAAAGTTTTCGAGAATGTTGATGCGGCAGAAATGGTTTTGTTGTTGCAAAATTCTGATGTCGCAATTTGTCCTGCGAGTACTCTTTCGCTTGAATGTTGTTCTGTCGGAATTGGTTTATTTTGCGGTTATACGGTTGATAATCAAGTCGAAATACATTCAGATTTGGCTGCAAAAAACTTAATTTTCGATTTAAAAAACTTAAATATTATCTCTGAGAATGATTTGTCTGACATTTTATTCGCAAATTTCAGTTTACAAAAGTTAAACGAAGTAGTTTTTCGACAAAAAGAGATTTTTAAAAATACAACATTCAATTTATTCACTCTGTTTAAAAATTTATAATGGAAATTTCTTGGCGTTTTGCCCGTATTTCTGACGCAGAAATGTATTTTCAATGGGCAAATGATGAGTCTGTTCGTGAAAATTCGTTCAATACAAATTCGATTCCTTACGAGAGTCATCTCGTTTGGTTCAATAGTCGTTTGTCGGATAAAAATTGTTTTTTATATTTTTTTACAACGGGAGATGAAATTCCTGTCGGTCAAGTTCGTATCGAAAAAAAAATGAACGAAACGGTTATTGGAGTTTCTGTGGACAAAAATTTTAGAGGGAAATCGTTGAGTTCCGTTTTGTTAAACATTGCGGTTGCAAATCATTTTCGGGAATTTTCGCAAGATTGCGTGAATGCGTATATCAAAAAAAGTAATGTTGCGTCAATTCGTGCTTTCGAAAAAGCAAATTTTGTTTTCGAAAAAAATTTATTCGTCAATAATGTCGAAAGTATTTTAATGATACGAAAATATGAGAA
>DYQK01000260.1 GCA_020719385.1 Rikenella microfusus
TTATGTTTTGTAAATTATATAAATATCTTTTGACAATTGGTATAAAAGATGTATATTTGCATTGAAAAGCCGTTTTAAACTCTGTCTATTATTCCGTAAATTGTCGCAAGACAGTTCGTGAACTAAGAGTTTAAAGCGGTTTTTTTATGTTTAAATTTCCTGAGTAAATAAACTTTCCATTTAGTAGTTGTCGCACTGTAAACCAATATTTATAAGTGTTTCCATCTATTTGTACCACGCTCGAAAAATAGTAAATTGCAATTATTTCGGCTCGCTCGCGTTTGTCAACCTCTACGCTTTCGAGTATGCCGAATTTTATAATTTGTTCTATTGCAGTCAAACAAAGCAATTTTACTGTACCTGCATTCCCACTAACTAACTTGTTGAATGACTTGCTATTAAATCCTATTTCAAATTTGGTATGTTCATTTACAACCGTTTTTTCGTAAAAATTTGATTTTAACCAATTTACAATCTTATTACGTAAATCTTTCAAGTTTTCGTAATTTCCAATCAAAGCGGGGCTTGCAATGGCAATTTGCATAAAGAATTTTTTGTTATTTGCAGGCAAAGTTAGTCAAGTTTTGAAAAAGTCAAATTATTTTCTTTGTTTCAAATTATCTAATTTTGAGTGTTTTACTTTTTTTAAAGTTTTCACTATTTGAAAACTAAGTAAGTTCTAAAGGAGTCGTAACAAATTGGATTTCAACTTATTGTTAGATTTTACAGAATTCATGGAAAAGGAATGAGCGAAGAAGTGCGAAACCGCATTTTTGAACCCTTCTACACCACCAAAGACGTGGGGCAAGGCACGGGACTCGGGCTTTACATCAGTTTTGGCATCATACAAAGCATGCGCGGCAACATTCAGGTTTTTAGTTCGCCCAGCAAAGGTTCGGAGTTTGTAATAACCTTGCCGGTAAGTCAAGAATAAGTTTTTTTATTTTGAAATTTTAATTTTTGCGAAAAAATCAGTAAATTTGCTTTAAATATAACAAAATGCCACGAAAAAAGAGAGCAACCGCAAGCCAAAACCCACACGATGCCTTTGTGGTTCAACTGTTTAAGCAGAAAGACGAAGCCGTATCGTTTATAAAAGGCGTTTTGCCTGCGGAAATCAAAAGCAAAATTGATTACGACGGTTTGAAACTTTCTTCGGACAGTTATGTAAGCGCCAAGTTGCGAAAAACATTTAGCGACATTGTTTACGACGGCATTTACAACGGAACAAATCCGATAAAAATAGCGTTTATCATTGAGCATAAGAGTTTTATACCGGCACATCATTTTAAATTGCAATTGCTCAGTTATTTTTTGTCGGTAGTTTCTGCCTCGTATTCACAGGGAAACAGCGTACCGACTTTGCCCATAATGATAATTTTTTATCACGGCGAAAAACCTTGGAAAGATGAGCCACTCTGGAAAGCATTTGGCGAAGTACCCGACGAACTGAAAAAATATGTGCCAGATTTTGAATA
>DYQK01000044.1 GCA_020719385.1 Rikenella microfusus
GCATTTTTTTGATTTTTTCGAAATGTGTCCGTAAAACGGACAGTCGAAAAATCAGCACGTTCATCCGCTACGCTAAAGACATAGCGGTTTTTTCGTGCATTCTGTTAAATATTTATTCGTTACTGATTTTTGAAATAATGACATATATTGCTTTTATGTGTAAAAAAAAGAAAACCAAGTAAAATGTGTTAAAATTTTTGTTGCAAAAATAAATATATTTTTCGAAAAAACAAATTTGAGAAGATTTAATAAATAATTTTAGAGAAATCAAGCGTAAAAATACGTTTTTAACTTTGAAATATCGATTATTTTAGAAAATTATTTTTCAGAAAATAAAAAAACCTGCAAAAATTTTTTGAGAAAGTTTTGCAGGTGAAAATTCAAAAAAAAATTTTACATACAATGAAGATATTTCTCGACTAACTCTTTAATTTCGTCTTTTTTCCCGTAGAGTCTTTCGCTCAAATCCTTGTCATTGTACGATTTTAACTGACGAATAAATCTGTCAATTGTACCTTTTGGGAAGATTCCTGCTTTTTGGTAAAATTCTCTATCTTTTTCCAAAGATTCAGCAGACGCAAAGCACGATGTCGGCAAATGTTCAAGTTGATTTACTTTGTCTTTGTGTTCATCTCTAAAAATATTCACTCCGACATACAATTTCTCGGCATTTTGCAACGCATTTGGCATTTCTAAACCGTGTAAAGCCGCCATTGTTATTCCTGCGAGTAAATGATAAACGTCAGCAGAACCGTCAGGAACACGCAATTCTACGGTTTGTTTTCCAGGAATATAAGGCACTTCGTAACGCTCATACGGATTTGCGTCTTTTATCATTTGAGTTTTTGCAATCCAACCCAACGGAACGCGGACCAACGCTGAACGATTACTATCTCCCCAACAGATATTTGTCGGTGCTTCTTGATGCGGAACTAAACGCAAGTACGAAACTGGAGTCGTATTTCCAAAAGCGGTTAACGACTGTGCCTTGTCCAATAAACCTGCAATAACGCGTTTTGCAACATCAGAGATAGAAGTTTCGCCGACCATCAAATTTTCCTCGTTTTGCGAAACCATCATATGAACGTGCATTCCGCTTCCTGCTTTTCCAACGGTGATTTTTGGTGCGAAACTAATGTTTACGCCGTATTGATGACCTAACATTCTCAAAATCCATTTTGCGACAACAAGTTGGTCAGCTGCATCTTCTACGTCAACGGGCATAAATTCGATTTCGTGTTGTTCGTAAAATGTTTCCTCGTCAGTGAAATTTCCTACCTCGCAATGTCCGTACTTGATTTTCCCGCCGCATTGGGCAATTAACTGCATTGCTTGCTTGCGAAGTTCTTCGAATTTTGCGTAAGGAGGTGAATTGTGATAACCTTTTTGGTCAACAGGAGTATACATTTCATCAACTTCGCCTGAGATGATGTAAAATTCCAGTTCTCCCATTGCTTTAAAAACGTAACCTGTTTTTCGTTTAAATTCCTCGTGTGCCTTTCGCAAAATGTGTTCGGGGGCGCTTTCGAGAGGAAGTCCGTTTTTTGTGTAAAAAGAACACAAAATGTCAAGTGTTGGAACAGAGGCAAAAGGATTGACAAAAGCAGTGCGAAAACGTGGAATCACATATAAATCGCTGCAGTCTGCATCAATAAAGGAAAATAAACTTGAGCCATCAACTCTCTCGCCTGTTGCCAAAATGGAATCGAGATAAGATTTGCTGGTTATGACAAAGTTTAACGTTTTTAATTTTCCGTCTTCTGCGAGATAACGAAAATTTAACATTTCGATATTATTTTCCTCGATAAAACGAATAATATCGTGACGCGTAAATTCAGAGGGTGGTTTTTTCAAAAAACTCACCAGACGATTCGGATTTAACGAAATTTCTAATTCTCTATCTTTCATATTTCTTTTGTTTTAGAAAAATAAATTTTGCGAAAGTAAAAAAATACTTTTCAAAAAAACAAATTTTTCTCAAAAAAAATGAAAAAAATTTTTTTTTATAATTTTATTCCTATAACGGTTATGTCGTCGCGCTGCATTTCGTTTTGTTGATGTGCAGCAAGCGATTTTTCTAAAATAATTTTCTGCTCATACAGAGATAAATGAAAATGATTTTGCAAAATTTCTACTAATTTTTCAGTTCCAAAACGCTTTCGCTCTTTGTTACATTGGTCGGTAAATCCGTCTGTACTCAAATAAAGAATACTCTCTTTTTTCAATGTAATTGCCTTATCTTCAAAGACTTGCGTGTTTGCTTTTGCGTGTGTGCCGCCGATGGTTTTCCTGCTGCCTTTTACTGTCTCAATAACATTTTTTTCTTTGTCAAAATAAATTAATGGGCGTTTTGCTCCATCAAAAATTACCTCAACTTCTTGATTTTCAAGATATTTGATTCTGCAAAAACAAACATCCATTCCGTCATTGTTGTCGGTTTCATATTGTCGCAAAGTTTTTAAAATTCCCAAATGCAAAAGTTCAAGAATTTTGGCAGGCGAAAATTCATTTTGCAAATTTACAATATCATTCAAAAGTCGATTACCGATTAATGACATGAATGCCCCTGGAACGCCGTGTCCCGTGCAGTCGATGGCAGCAATAAAAATGTAATTTTCAATAACATTTAACCAATAAAAGTCGCCGCTAACGATGTCTTTAGGTTTATAAATAATAAAATTCTCAAAAAGCAAGTTTAAAGATGAAATTGAGGGCAAAATGGCTTTCTGAATGGTAAGAGAATATTGAATACTTTGCTGAATTTGTTGATGTTGAAAACGAATTTGGTCTCTTTGCTCCGAAATAGCGTTATTTTGACTTTGCAAAATTTCTTTTTGCACCATAATTTCTTCGTTTTGTGTCTCAAGCATTTCTTTTTGAACTAAGATTTCCTCGTTTTGCTGTCGAATTTCCTCCTCGGCGCGTTTAATTCGCGTAATATCTGAATCAATGGCAACAAATTTGTAAATTTCGTTATTCATATCCAGAATCGGAGTCAATGTGGTTTGTACCCAAAATTTTTCCCCCGTATTTTTTGTGATACTTGACTCGTACATTACCGATTTTTTCTCGGAAATACATTTTCGCAAAATTTCGTGTATCAACTCAAAACTGGTGTATTCCAAAAGGTTTTTCCCTTTTTCCCGCACAAATTGCTCGAAAGTAAACCCGTAAAGTCTTGAGAATCCTGCGTTTATCCACTCAAAATTGGTATCCTTGTCCATAATCATTACTGCGTTGTCTGTCTCGCTTGCCACAATAGACAATTTTTCCAACTCTGTGTTGATGCGAGATAATTGCTCCGCTTGTGCCTGAATTTCCTCTTTTTGTTGAAAAATCTCAGCGTTATATTGCGATAATTGTTGATTTTGCTCACGAATCTCGGCAGTGCGTTCTTCGACAATTTGTTCCAATTCTTTGTTTTTCTGCTTCAAACGTTTTGTATACAAACGAATTCCTACGTAAAAAATTCCACCTAACATTAAAAAATAACAGATATACGCAAAAATTGTTCTGTACCAGGGCGGCAAAATTCGAAACTCATAAGTCAATTCTTTGCTTTCGACTCCATAAATATTTCGCGTTTTTAAATGAAAAATATATTTCCCCTCCGACAAATTTGTATAAGATTTTTGAGGATTTTTCACCCAATTAGACCAAGTTTTATCAAAATTTTCGAGATAATATTGAAATTCGTTGTCCTTCTCGCTTTTGTAACTTGTTGAAGAAAAATCAAAAGTGACAGAATTAAACGCATATTTTATTTTGGGCTTGAGAAAATCGGTTTGAAAATCGACTATTTCGCGGTCATTTTTTGAAAAATCAAAAAAAGTGCCTCCAAAAACAACGGAATCTTGCCCGATAGTTACTTTGCGAATATGAACCTGCGGCACAACGGAATAATCTGTTTTAATAGATTCGTCAAATTTGTAAAGTGCATCGCTTCCGCCGACCCAAACAATCTTTCTGTCCGACTCAACACGAAAACCAAGAAACATCATCTCTGGAATTGTTCGAAAAGGACGCGAATCAATTGTAAATTTGCCGTCTTTGTCAGGAATTGCAACGCACATTGTGCCTGTGCGTTTGTTTAATCCTGAAATCCAGACTCGTTTATCATTTCCCTCGATGCACCAAAAAACGTCATTCGAGCCGTCTGCAAACATTTTTCCAAAAGTTTCGTCAGGAATAAATTTCCCCGAAACTCTGTCGAAACGAGATAAACCTTTTTCACAACCAAAAATTAAACGATTTTGAAAATAAAAAATCAATGTATTTTTCAACGAAGGAATTCCGTCTTTTGTCGTGTAAAGTTTAACTCGCTGCGGCTGTGTAATATCTTTCTCCGAAGGCAAATAACGATAAATGCCGCCGCGAAACGTACCAAACCAAAACTCGCCATACTCGTCCTCAGCAATTCCTCTCACGTCATACTCTAAATTTCCGCCCCAATTTCCTTCGTCAACAAATTTGCCGTTCTCAAAACGAACCGAAGCAACACCTTTGCCCGTTCCCATAACAATTCGACTCGGATTTTTGCGAGAAATAAACAACTCAAAAGCAACAAAACCCGAATTATTTTTTATTATCTCAATTTTATCATTTTTTATCTCACATAAAAAACTGCTCGTTCCGACTAACAAATGATGTTTCGAAGTATCATTTGGCTCTTGAAAATCAATAATCGACCAACATTGCGTTTTTAAATCGCCAATTTGTTTTATTCTTCCAAAATTCTCAATATCAGCCAAATTATTTTCAATACAAAAAATGCCCATATGCGTTGTAAAATAAATCTTCCCTTGAAAACGTATTATTGACTCTATTGCTCCCCAAAAATCTGAACCCTCGTTCCACAAAGTTAGCGGAGACAAAACCTCCGTCCGTGTAACTTCGTTATTTGTAACGCACCAAAGACTATTCTCAAAATCAACGCAAGTACCGTAAACACTCTCGGAGTGCAAACCCGTTTTTGCATTAATTACCTGCAACGTCTTGCCTTCTTGCGAAAAAATTACAAAACCCTTGCTACTTGTCCCGACAAGAATATTTTTATTGGGCAATAACATTCCTGAATATAAACGTTCTTTTTCCAAAAATCGCTCATAATCAGTTTCAAAAGGAATTATTTTATTCTCTTTCGGATAATAAAATTGTAAAGTATTGCCCGCATTTAACAATACTTTTTCAGAATCTAATTCTATTGCGAATCGAAAAGAATTTTCTATAAAAAATTTCGAATCAGACGCAACAACCAACGAATCAGTTTTCGTGTCAAGCTTTACTAAACCAACTTTTTTCTGTCGAAAATATAACTCATTATTGAAAATAAACTCTGCTGAAATGGATTTATCAAGAGAAGTATTCCAAATTTTATCTAATTTCCCATTTTTAAACCGAATCAAATGTACATAAGTCCGAAAATAAACAGCGTTATTGAAAACCGTTGTCCCCCAAACATCTTGAAAACTTTTACTTTTCTCATCTAACTGATTTATTAAGGAATAATATTTTAAATTTCCTGCCGAATCGGGAGCAAGAAAACCAAATTCAGCATTCACGCCAACCCAAACACGATTATTGCTGTCCAACGCTATGGAACGAACAGCACTTTTATTCGGCGGCGAGATAATACGAAAACTTACACCATCATATTCCATAATCCCGTCACCGTTACCGATATAAATTATTCCGCGTTTGTCTTGCAAAATGCACCAACTTTGATTATGTGCGTTATATTCTTTTGGGGCAAAATGATGCACAAAAGACGAACCTTCTCTTCGCTGTGCCATCAAAACATAGCAAACAAAAAAGAGAAAAATTGTAAAAATATTTTTTTTAACTAACATTTTTGAAAAATTTAAAGAGATTCTAAATTTTCTAAATCGTTTAAATCTTTGTATCTGCCTGTTGACTTTTTATTTTTTTTCAAATTTTCTAAATCTACAAAATCTACCATCACGTTTGAAATTTTCATAGAAACTCGATTAGGATAACATTCAGCGAAATCTACGCCATCAATGCTTGTGAGTAAATCGATTCTGTATGGCGGATAACCTAACTGCACAACTCTATTGGGCATTAAAAAATCCTCTGTTTTTAGGTTTAACGAACCAAAACCGAAATCTTTTAATACTTTTATTAAATTATCAGCATTTATTCGGTCAATTAATAACCAAATGTCAATGTCGTTTGTGTATCTCGGATAACCGTGAACACTAACTGCATAACCACCAACAACTAAATATTTAACGCTGTGGACGGTCAACAATTCGAAGAACTCTTTGAAGTCTTTGTTCAGAACCATATTTCCATAATATATATTGTAATCGCATTTTTTCGAGTGCTTCTAAACGCTGCTCGTAGGTTTGCGTTTGCCAAAAAGCAAAATCATTTTCTTTTGTCTTTAAGTCAAGGATTCTTACTACGGTGCGGTCAACTTTCTCTTCATCTTCCATATTTTTTCGAAAAAATTCTTCACAAAGATAATTATTTTTTTCAAAAAAAATAATTTTTCGCAAAAAATTTCATTTATCTTTGAAAAAAAATTTAATTTTGTATAACTCTTTTATTATCAAGTTTTTATGAAAAATTTTTTGTTTATTCTCTCAATATTTTTTTCAATTTCGACTTTTTCACAGACACAAAAAGAAAATTTTTTGCACGCAAATGCGTTTTTTCAAAGAAATTTTTACGACAGTGCGACAATTTATTTCGAAAAATGTATCTCGCAAAAGTTTAACGAAGTTTTTTGTCTCGAAAAATGTGCAGAAATTTACTTTTCGCAAAAAAATTTCGAAAAAACGAAAGAATTTCTCGAAAAAATCGAAAAACTTGAGTCAGGAAGGGCAAGTTATAAATTGGCTCAACTTTTTGCGAAAACAGGAAATATCGAAAAATGTATTGAAAATTTGAAAAAACATTTGTCCTCGCATTACAAATTGCCCGAATCGCAAATCAAAACAGATAAAATTTTTGCGAAAATTGAAAATTCGCAGCAATGGAAGCAACTTTGGAAAAATGATTGGTACTCAAAAACAGAAATTCAACTCGCAAATGCCGCTTATTCGTTAAAAACGAAAAATTTTTCTGATGCTTTTGAAATTTTAGATGCCTTGATTCGTAAAAATCGAAAAGAACATCGGGCCTATTTTTTGCGTTCAAAAGTTTATTCAGAAACGCAAGATTTTGAATCTGCACTCAACGATATTGAGAAAGCAATTGATATTCAACCAAATAAAACAGAATATTTGAACGCAAAATTTGTTTATTTTATGGAATTGAAAAAATTTAAACAAGCATTAAATATTTTAGAAAACTTAGAGAAAAAGAATTTTTTAGAATTGAACAATTTTTATCTCAAAGCATTAGTCGAAAAAGAATTGCAACTCTTTGATTCTGCACAAGTTCACATTGAGAAATATTTGTTTTATCTCCCCGAAAACGAAGAAGGATTATTTCTCTGCGGCAAAATTTTTTTCGATTCAGAAAATTATATTGACGCATTGAAGTACTTTAATGTTTGTTTAAAACTTTACCCAAAACCGAAATATTATCTTTTTCGTGCCGAAACGTATTTGAAAACCGAAACTTACACTTACGCAATAACGGATTTTTCGATGGTCTTAGATTATGAGCCGAATAATTCGGAAATTTATTTGCAAAGAGCGGCGGCAAGACTCAAGAATCAAGACAGAAAAGGGGCTTGTTCGGATTGGAAAAAAGCGAAGAATCTCGGAAATCCGAAGGCAGAGGAATTTTTATTGAAATTTTGCGAGTGAAAAATTTATTCCCAATTGCCCTTGTCGGAAACTTCGATGAGAGAACCAATTTTTAAACCTAAAAACTGCCCTTTTTCTGTGCATTTTTCGTTTAATTGCAAAATATATTTTTTTTCTAAACCGTTCAATAACATTTCATTTGAGACTGAAATTTCGAAAACAGGCACTTTTATTTTTCCTGAAATTTCGAGAAAAGTCGCTGATATTGAAAATTTTTTATCTTTTTGAAAAGGAATAAAAATCAAAGAATCGAGAGAAATGTTGTTTTTTAAAACGGAATCGCATAATAAAACGGATTTTTTTGTTTTAAAAAATTTCAATAAACTGTCAAAATTATCTGAAAATTGTCCTTTTTCGCTTCGAAAGCATAATTCTAAACTTCGAAGAAGTTTTAATTTTGCGATTGTTGCTTCGAAACGTTTATTTTTTTCTGTTTCGAAACGCATTGGTTGTTGAATTTCGTTCCATCCAAAAAAACATAACGCAGTGATTATCAACAACAAAGAAATTTCAAATATTCTCTTTATTTTCATAGGAAAAAATTTTGAAAAAAAATGAAAAAATTTTGCGAAAAAATTTGCAAATAAAAAAATAATATTTACCTTTGTGCCGTCAAAAAATTCATAGTTTTTATTGCGTAGGACCCATAGCATAATTGGATAGTGCATCTGACTACGGATCAGAAGGTTGGGGATTCGAATTCCTCTGGGTCCGCTTTTATTACGAGTTTTCATTTGTAGTAAAAATTTAAGAATTTTTGTTAAAAAACCACTCGCAAGAGTGGTTTTTTATTTAGTGAAAAGTATAAACCAAATTGGCAATAAAATTCCAAATCATTGTTACTCCGATGGCGATGAGTTTTGAGAAGTAAAAATTCCATCGAAATTTACTAACCAAGAGCCACAAAACGAGACTATTTATTCCTAAACCGAGTAACGAGACGATAAAAAATCGCAAATATTCAACAGCAATGTCGGGATTATGGCTGTTAAAAGTCCAAATTCGATTCAAAATGTAATTTGTAGTTGCAGCGACGGTGAAACCAATACAATTTGCGACATATTTTTGTATTTTTACAATTTCCTTGAAAAAATAAGTGAAGGCAAAATCGACCACTACGCCGCTTAGTCCGACTGCTCCAAATTTCAAAAGTTTATAAAAAGTTGCTTCTGTCCAAAATTCTTTGAGAGATAATAGCATGGGGTAGAAAAAAACAAAAAAAAATTTTGGGCAAAGATAAATATTTTTTTATCTTTGTAAATTCTTTTTTAGAAAAAATTTAATGTATCTCAAAACTATTGATAAAGACGAAATAGCGAAGTTGCCGTTATTTTCGTATCAAGGTGATGTTGTTGTAGTAGATTCTTATGAACGCACTTTGCACGTTTTACCTTATTTGTTGCGGGAAAATGTTTTAGGTTTTGACACCGAAACTCGTCCTTCGTTTCAGAAGGGTCATCTGAACAAAGTGGCATTGTTGCAGTTAGCGGCAAGGAATAAAGTTTTTTTATTTCGTTTGCAAAAAATTAATACTCTCGAACCGTTGATTCCGATTTTGTGTAATCCGAAAATTATCAAAACAGGCGTTGCCATTCATGATGACACCAAGATGTTGAAGCGAATGAAAAATTTTGTTCCTGCAGGTTTTGTTGATTTACAAAATTTTGTGAAATCTTTTGGAATCGAGGAGGCAGGTTTACAAAAATTAGCAGCAATTGTCTTAGGTGTTCGTATTTCGAAGGGGCAACAACTCTCAAATTGGGAGGCAGATTTTTTTACGGAGGCACAGATTCGTTACGCAGCAACAGATGCGTGGGTTTGTTATGAAATTTTTAACAAAATTCTAAATCCCCCTTGTCTTTAGCGAAGGGGATAAAAAATTTTTGCAAAAAAAAGAAAAAACATTAAATAACTTTCCAATTAAATTTGAACAAGATTTTTTCGACCAATTCTCTATTTTTTAATCAAATTCATCTGTTTTCTGTTGAAAATAATTTCGAAAGATGTTTAATGTTGTCAATTTCTAAAACTTGACGATGTTTTTTTACGAGAAATAAAAACCTGTACACAAAAATAAATTTGTGTACAAGTTTTTATCTATATAAAACCCTTAAACCTAAAAATTGTTACTCCATATAAGGATATGGAAAATTTCTTGCGGGGAGAAATGTTTCTTTAATAGTTCGCGGACTCGTCCAACGAATTAAGTTTAATTGTCCGCCTGCTTTGTCATTTGTGCCTGAACCTCTTGCGCCGCCGAAGGGTTGAAGTCCGACCATTGCTCCAGTTGGTTTGTCGTTGATGTAAAAATTGCCTGCTGCGAAACGAAGTTTTTTGCATGCTTGAATGTATGCGTATTTGTCGTTGGCAAAGATTGCTCCCGTGAGGGCGTAAGGAGAAGTGTTGTCGCAAATCTCAAGAGTTTCGTCAAATTTGTCGTCTTCATAGACAAAAATTGTCATTACGGGACCAAATAATTCTTCTTGCATCGTCACGTAATACGGATTTCGAGTTTCGATAATCGTTGGTTCGATGAAATAGCCGAATTTCTTGTCGCCGTTTCCGCCTGTAGCTATCTCGCATTCTGTCGATTTTTTTGCCATATCAACAAATTTCATAATATTGTCGAAACTTGCCTCGTCAATAACTGCGTTCATAAATGTCGAGAAATCTGTCGGATCGCCCATTTTAATTTGCGAAACCATTTCTTGCAACATTATTTTCAATTCTTTCCACATTGAACGAGGAACATAAGCACGCGAAGCGGCTGAACATTTTTGTCCCTGATACTCAAATGCACCGCGAACAATTGCTGTTGCAACTTCTGAAACAACAGAAGAATTGTGAACGAAAATAAAATCTTTGCCGCCTGTTTCTCCGACTAATTTGGGATAAGACTTATAAACCTCAATATTTTCTGCTACTTTTTTCCAAAGAGTGTTAAATGTCGCATTCGAACCTGTAAAATGAAGTCCTGCGAAATCTTTGTGATTCAAAACAATACTGCTAATCAACGCACCCGAACCAGGAACAAAGTTTAATACGCCGTCAGGCATTCCTGCTTCTTTGAAAATTTGCATCAAATAATAATTCGACAACAACGCAGTAGTTGCGGGTTTCCAAACCGTTGTATTTCCCATCATTGCGACAGACATATTCAGATTTGACGCAATGGCGGTAAAATTGAACGGAGAAATCGTATAAACAAAACCTTCCAACGGTCTGTATTCCATTCTATTGAGTTGTTCGAGACTCGATTTCGGCTGCTCTTGATAAATTTGTGCTGCGAAAAATACGTTATATCGCAAATAATCAATAACCTCGCAAGCCGCATCTATCTCTGCCTGTTGAACACTCTTGTCCTGACCCAACATTGTTGCTGCATTTATCACAAAACGGTAACGTTTTGACAACAGCTCAGAGGCACGCAACATCACTGACGCTCTCTCGACCCAGGACAATTCCATCCATTGATTCTTCGCTTTCAGCGCACACTCAACAGCCAATTTCACTTCCTTCTCTGTTGCTAAATGATAATTCGCAAGAATATGTTGATGATTATGTGGCATTACAACTTTGCCCATTTTCCCCGTACGAATTTCTTTTCCACCAATTATCAACGGAATTTCAACAACATTACTGCTCATACGGTTTAATTCGGCAATTAAACTCTCGCGCTCTTCGCTGCCTTTTTTGTACGTTAAAATCGGCTCGTTTTTGGGACTTTCGAAGTTAAAAATCGCATTATTCATACTTTTTCAATTTTAATTTTACCGAGTTGCAAATATTTGCAATTCGGCGACAAACATAAAACAAATTTTTCGAATGGCAAAATTTTTCAACTCGAAAAAACAAAATTTTTTTAAAAATTTTTATTTTTTATTTTTCGCAAAAAAGTTTAGAACGAAATTCTAAATCTCCTTTGTCTATAAATATTTTGAAATTTTTTTCAATTTACAAAACAATTATTTTGATGTTATTTTTTTCGAAAATTTCTTTGTTTTTTTCGAAATTAGAATCAAAAACAAACATTTCAACAGGTTTTTTCTCTATAATTTCATTACAAATATCGAAATTAAACTTTTCAAAGCAAAAAATTTTCTGAAATTCAGATAAAAAATAAAAATTTTGATGTTTCTCAACCTTCGCCGTTAATGAAAAACCTAATTTTAACATCACTTCGACAAGAATTTTTTCGAAAAATTTAGTTTTTTCAGAAATATCTGTGAAATTTTTTTGAGAAAATTCATTTTTAAACTTTTTCAAATTACTTTTCTCAAGTTTGTAACTTCGAAAACCAATATTTTTATACTTTTTTGCAACACGTTTTATACGTTCACACGTAATTTCACTAATTTTTTCATAACCGTTTTTATACGCTTCGCTATTTTTATCGCAATTTTCATCTAACTGCACACAAATAAAATTTCGTTCAATGTTGTCTTCGTTGTTTAACTCTAAAACTGCGTGTGCCGTAGTGCCGCTTCCTGCAAAAAAATCGAGAATAATATCATTTTTTTCAAAATTGACAGCATGAATCAAAAATTTTATCAACGAATCAGGTTTTGGGTTGGTAAAAATTTTAATATTTTCAAAAATTTCGTACAATTTCTCGGTGCTTGCCTTCGTTGAGTGCAAATCTAAATACGTAACGAGTTGCTTATTATTTTTGTATTCGTTAAAAAATTCTTTGCGAATGGGATATTTCTGCGGATTTGTCGGGAAAATAATTCGATTTTCACTTATCCATTTCTCTAAATTTTCCTGCGTATAAGGAGTCGGAAAAGTAAACTTCATATTATTTTCAGGATTAACAATTGTTTTTTCCGAGAAATGTTGTCCGAAACGCTGCAAATATTGTCGTTTCCACAAGCCTCTTGGGTCGTTGTCGGGATTCGAAAAACCTTCTTCTGTGCGATTTATTCCTTTAAATTTAAAATTTTCGAAATTTTTTGCGTAACACAAAATATATTCGTGATTTTTCACAAGCAAATTTGACGTAGGAATTCCTTGTCCGCCTTTTTTTGTTGTCCAAACAAACTCTGCAACGAAATTTTCTTCACCAAATATTTCATTTAAAATCATTCGCAAGTTAAAAACTTCATTGTCATCGATGGAAATAAACATTACGCCGTCATTTTTTAATAAATTTTTTGCAAGAATCAATCTTGGAAACATCATTGACAACCAATTTGAGTGAAAATCTTTATTTTTTTTATCGAAAAAATTATCATTATAAACGAAATCATTTTTTCGAGTGTTGTAAGGTGGGTCAATATATATCATTTTAACCTTTTCACAATACGGTTTTTGCAAAATTTTCAATACTTCGAGATTTTCTCCTTCAATGAAAATATTTTTTGTCTCAAAAAAATGTAGACTTTTGTCAATTTCAGGAATTAAAGTTAACGAGTTTCGTTTTTTTGTAAAGTTTAAACACTCATTTTTTCCGTTCCAAGAAATTTCGTACGTATTTTTTTCGTTTACAAAAAAATGTTCACCAAAAAAATTTTTTAATTGGTGAATATCAATTTTATTTTCTGTAAAAATTTCAGGCAAAATTTGTTTTAACAAGTTAAATTTTCGTTTTTTTTGTGCTTTTTCACTCATAAATTTAGAAAAATTTTCGCAAAGATAAAAAATATTTAGTTTAAAAATAAATTATTTTCAAATTGCGAAAATATTTGTATCTTTGCGGGCAAAATTAATTGTCAAATTTTTTGCTAAGAAGCGTTATTTATTATAAAATTTATGAACGAAAATTTACTTCATCCCGATTATATTTTCGAAGTTAGTTGGGAAGTTTGCAATAAAGTCGGAGGAATCCATACTGTTGTCTCCACAAAAGCCTTAACTTTGGTCAAGGAATTAAAAGAAAATTTAATTTTGATTGGTCCAGATATTTGGCGTGAAACGGGGAAGAACCCTGAGTTCGTCGAGGACGAAAATTTATTTAAAGCATGGCGAATCAAAGCAAAAGATGAAGGTTTTCGAATTCGCATCGGAAGATGGAATATTGTCGGAAAACCATTAGTCATTTTGGTTGATTTCTCTCCATTTATCACTAAGAAAGACGAAATTTTCAAGGAATTTTGGGAGTTATACAAACTTGATTCTATCTCTGGACATTGGGATTACGTCGAACCTGCCACCTTCGGCTACGCTGCAGGAAAGGTTATTGAAAATTTTTGCCGCTTCAACCTCACCATTCGCGAGAAAGTTGTCGCACAATTTCACGAGTGGATGACAGGAACAGGCATTTTGTACCTTCACACTCACGCACCTCAAATCGCAACGCTTTTCACTACTCACGCAACAGTTTTGGGCAGAGCAATTGCTGGAAACCGTCAACCTTTGTACAGATTACTCACGCAATACAACGGCGATGTGAAGGCGAGAGAGTTTAATGTTGTCGCAAAATATTCGTTGGAAAAAATTTCTGCTCAGGTTTCTGATTGTTTTACCACCGTTAGCGAGATTACCGCAAGAGAATGTAAACAATTTCTCGAAAAAGATGCAGATATGATTACGCCGAATGGTTTCGAAGATAATTTTGTTCCCAACGATGACGAATTTGAGTTTAAACGAAATCTCGCACGGACAAAACTTCTTGATGTTTGCGAATCTCTTGTTGGTTATAACATTCCTGACGACTCAATTTTAATTGCCACGAGCGGCAGATACGAATTTTGGAACAAAGGCATCGATGTGTTTATTGATGTGATGGGCAAATTGAATCAAAGAGGCAATTTGAACAAAACTATCATTGCGTTTATTCTTGTTCCTGCGAATAATTACGGTGCGAGAAAAGATTTACTCGAAAGAATGGGTAAAAAAACTCCTGTTTCAACGGAATTTAACAAATTTCTCACTCACGGACTTCACGATTCGGAATATGACGCCGTTTTGAAAAAAGTTAAACAAGTCGGACTAACTAACGGTGAAAATTCTCACGTAAAAATTGTTTTTGTGCCTTCTTATCTCAATGGAAATGACGGCATTTTCAACTTGAATTATTGGGATATCTTAATTGGTTTCGATATGACCGTTTTTCCGTCATATTATGAACCTTACGGTTATACGCCGTTGGAAAGTCTTGCGTTTCATATTCCAACAATTACAACAACATTGACAGGTTTTGGAAAATGGATAATGAATCAAGTCGCAATGATGGACGAATGTGTCGGTGTGGTTGAGCGAAATGATGATAATTATCAGCGTGTTGTCGAAGATATTGCGAATAAAATAATTATTTGCAGTTATAAATCGGGAGAGGACAAAAAACGGGCGAGAGAGAATGCGTATTTTTTATCGAAAACGGCTTTGTGGCGGAATTTGATAAAATATTACAAAGAAGCGTTTCATATTGCGTTGAAAAAAGTTTCGCAGCGTTCTGATAAATTTAGTCAAGCCATTCAGACGCAGCAGGTTACTCCTGTTAAAATATCGAAGACAAATCGTCCTGTTTGGCGAAGTGTTTCTGTGAGACCGAATTTGTCGGGCAAATTGCAAGGCTTAAACGAGATTGCACAAAATCTTTGGTGGGCTTGGGAAAATGACGCAAAAGAACTTTACGAGTACATCATTAATCCAAACGGCGAGGGTTCAGCGGCAGTTTGCATTAATCCGATAGCAATTCTCAAAGGAATGTCTTACGAGAGATTGATGGAGTTGGAAAATGACGAGGTTTTTGTCGAGAAATACAACAACGTTTATTCTCGTTTCAAAAAATACATCAACGAGCCGCGTCGAAATCCGAAGATTGCGTATTTCTGTATGGAATTTGGACTTGCGAATTCGTTGAAAATTTATTCAGGTGGTCTCGGAATTTTGGCAGGCGATTATCTCAAAGAAGCAAGTGACTCAAATGTAGATATGGTCGGAATCGGACTTTTGTACAAATACGGCTATTTTAACCAACAACTGACGTTAAAAGGTGAACAATTAACCGTTTATGATGCACAAAATTTTGCAGAATTGCCCGTTTCTCCTGTGTTAGATGAAAAAGGAAATCAAAGAATCGTTCAACTTGCTTTTCCCGGACGTTTCGTCTTCGCTCAAATTTGGAAAGTCGAAGTAGGAAGAGTCACTCTGTACCTCTTAGATACTGACAGAAAAGATAATCTCGAACAAGACCGTTCAATAACAAGCAGACTTTACGGCGGCGATTCTGAAAACCGTTTAAAACAGGAAATGATTCTCGGAGTCGGAGGAATACGCGCACTCGAAACTATGAATGTGCGAGCAGATATTTATCATTGCAACGAAGGACACGCTGCTTTTATGGGCATTGAACGACTCCACCGATTCATCAATAAAAAGAATTTCACCTTCTCGGAAGCACTCGAAATTGTGCGAGCATCATCGTTATTCACCACGCACACGCCTGTTCCCGCAGGACACGACGTCTTCCCCGATGACCTAATTATGATGTACATGGGACATTATCCCGAAAGACTCAAAATTTCTTGGCAAGAATTTATTCATCTCGGCAAAATTGAGTCAAGCGATAAATTTTCAATGAGCAATCTCGCCGCAAGACTTTCTCAAGAAATAAACGGAGTAAGTATGTTGCACGGAGATGTAACGAAAAAAATGTTTAACGCACTTTGGGATGGTTATTATCCGCAAGAATTACACGTAAATTACGTTACAAACGGCGTTCATTATCACACTTGGACGGCTCAGGAATGGAAAGAATTGTACGAAAAAGAATTTGGAAAAACATTTCTCGCCGACCAGTCAAACAAAGAACTTTGGAATCGCATTCACAAGGTTGCCGACAAAAAGATTTGGGACATTCGACAAGATTTGCGGGCAAAATTAATCTCCTATCTCCACGACAGACTCGACTCCGATTGGGTGCAACGTAGAGAAGACCCAAAAGACATTTTGAAATTAAAAAATTCCCTCAACGAAAACGCATTAACCATCGGTTTTGCGAGACGTTTTGCAACATATAAACGACCAAACTTGTTGTTCCGAGATTTAGACGCCCTTTTGAGAATTGTTCACAATTCAGAAAAACCTGTTCAAATATTTTTCGCAGGAAAAGCTCATCCAAACGATGGCGGCGGTCAAGCAATGATTAAGGAAGTAAACGAAATTGCAAAACGACCAGAATTCTTGGGGAAAATTATTTTTTGGGAAAATTACGATATTCAACTTGCAAAACGATTAGTGCAAGGTGTTGATATTTGGTTAAATACGCCGACTCGCCCTCTTGAAGCATCAGGAACAAGCGGAATGAAAGCGGTAATGAACGGCTGTCTTCATTTCAGCGTACTTGACGGCTGGTGGGTGGAAGGTTACCGAGAAGGTGCAGGTTGGGCTTTGGACCAACGTCAGATTTATCAGAATCTCGATTTTCAAAACGACCTCGACTCGCAAACTATTTACAGAAAACTCGAAAACGAAATTATCCCGATGTTTTATGACCGTGATAAAAACGGTGTTCCCGTTGATTGGGTGCGTTTTATCAAAAAATCTATTGCCGAGGTTGCGCCGCAATTTACAATGAAACGAATGTTGGACGATTATTTCAACAAATATTATAACAAAATGGCTGCGAGAAACGCTCTTTTGCGTGAAAATGATTTTGCTATCGCAAAGAAAATCGCCGCATGGAAGAAAAAAGTTGCCAGAAGTTGGGATAGTATTGAAGTGGAAAACTTTTATTTCTCAACCCCAATGAAAGAATCGCTTTTAATTGGTGAAAAATACGAAGGAGAAATTGTCCTTGACTTAAATGAACTCGCCGACACAAATATCGGCGTTGAAATGTTGGTAACAGAATTTTTACCTGACGGTTCAACAAACATCTTAGAGGTAAAAGAGTTACAATTAACGGAGATAAAAGAACACAAAGCACATTATAAAATTGACCTTGTGCCGCCGAAACCAGGAAATTTCAATTATGGTTTCCGTGTTTTCCCGAAAAACGAACTTTTGCCGCACCGACAAGATTTTAATTATGTCCGTTGGATTTAAAAAAATCTAAATAATTATAAAACGTTTCTGTCTTTCTCTAAAAGATAGAAACGTTTTTGAAAAATACGTCAATTTTATTCTTGATTTCTCTAAAATTCTAAATAAATTTCTTTAAAACAAAAATATGTCTCGATTTAATCCGAACACAAATTCCCCTGACACAATTAATTTGGCAGGTGGCGAAGCGTTTAGTCAGACAAGTGAAATGCAGTTAATTTCTTTGTTATTGACCTCGTTTGCTTCGGAACAATTTTACCGCTCTTCGACAGAAACTTTTTCGCAAATAAAAGTTTTGCTGGAGAGATGTAATCCTCTTTTTGCTGCTAAAGCGGCAATTTATGCCCGCACACAATTTGGTATGCGTTCAATAACTCACGTCTTAGCCGCAGAATTGGCAAAATTCGCTCAAAAACAAACTTGGTCGAAAAGTTTTTTCGAGAAAATTATTTATCGTCCCGACGATATGACCGAAATTTTGTCATATTATCTCACTAATGTTTCGCAAAAAATCCCTAATGCACTGAAAAAAGGCTTTGCCCTTGCGTTTAATAAATTTGATAAATATTCGCTTGCGAAATATCGAATGAATAATCACAAAGTTAAACTCATCGATATTGTAAATTTGGTTCACCCAAAACCAACAGAAAAAAATGCGGAAGCATTGAATTTATTAGTGCAAGGAAAACTGACTTCTTTCGACACTTGGGAATCGGAACTCACAAAAGCAGGACAAACGGCGGAATCTGAAGAGGAAAAAGACGATTTGAAAAAAGAAGTTTGGGTGAAATTAATCTCTGAAAAGAAAATTGGTTATTTTGCGTTGCTTCGAAATTTGCGAAATATCATTTCTCAAGCACCTGAAATGATTGATGCCGCTTGTGAAATTTTAGTTGACGAGAAATTAATTAAAAAATCGTTGGTCTTGCCCTTCCGTTTCTCGACTGCGTATGAGGAAATGAAAAAAGTCTCCGACAAAGAAACGACAAAAGTTATTTTGGCATTGAACAAAGCAATAGATTTGTCCTTAGCGAATGTGCCGAAGTTTAACGGAAAAACATTGGTTGTTCTTGACGTTTCGGGGTCAATGATGGGAAAACCATCGCAAATTGGCAGTCTTTTTGCTTCGATTTTGATAAAAACCAACAACGCAGATTTTATCACTTTCGACGACGAGGCAAGATATACCGTTATTAATCCTGCCGACTCTACGCTAACTATCGCACAATCAATTCGTTTCGCCGCAGGAGGAACAAATTTTCACGCAATATTCAAAACTGCCAGCAGCGCCTACGACAGAATCATTATTTTGTCAGATATGCAAGGTTGGATTGGTTATTATTCGCCCAAAACCGATTATGACGAATATCGCAAAAAATACAAATGTTCGCCGTTTATCTATTCCTTTGATTTACAAGGACTTGGCTCGATGCAGTTTCCCGAATCGAATGTTTTCTGTCTCACAGGTTTCTCTGATAAAATTTTCGACATAATGAATCTTTTAGAATCCGATAAAAATGCGTTGAAAAACGAAATTGAAAAAATTAATTTGTAAAAAAATCTTATTTTCTCCATTTTTTTGAGATAAAATGGAGAAAATTTTATCCGTTTTCCATTTTTTGTAACATCACAAAAGCAGTTTTTACGTCTTTGATTCGCTCAACGGTCAGAGATAATCGCGAGTTTGTCTCTTTCATACGACAATCTTTTCTTCGTTGAACAAAAGTTAAAATGCGTTGAAACATCGCACTTTGATAAAACAACGATTCAGGATTCGAGACAAAATACAAAATCATTATTCCGTTTTTCAAAATAATTTTCTCGATTCCCATTTTCATCGCCTTCCAACGAAGTTGAACTACTTCCAGCAACTCTTGACTTTGCGAGGGCAAATCGCCGAAACGGTCTTGCAGTTGTTTTTTAAACGTTTCTAAATGTTCTTCATTAGAAATTGAATCCAATTCTCTGTACAATTTCACTCTTTCGGTGATATTTTCGATATAAGTATCGGGAAAAAGAATCTCTAAATCTGTGTCTACTTGACAGTCGGTGACAAAATTTAATTTATCAGAATTTTCTGTTTCCTCTTGATTTTCAAAGAGAGATTTGTATTCTGTCTCGCGAAGTTCCAAAATCGTTTCATCTAAAATGCGATGATACGTTTGAAAACCAATATCGGCAATAAAACCGCTTTGCTCTCCGCCGAGCAGATTTCCTGAACCGCGTAAATCTAAATCGTGCAACGCAATATTAAAACCGCTTCCTAATTCTGTAAATTCCTCAATAGTTTTTAAACGTCTGCGAGATTCCTGCGAAAGCAAAGTCGGAGCAGAAGTCAACAGATAACAAAACGCTTTTTTATTGCCTCGACCAACTCTACCTCTTAATTGATGCAAATCGCTTAAACCGAAATGATGTGCATCGTTGATAATTATTGTGTTCACATTTGGAATATCAACGCCAGACTCAATAATCGTTGTGCAAATCAAAACGTCATATTTTTCGTCAACGAAATCAAGCATAATTTTCTCTAATTTTGCACCGTCCATTTGTCCATGAGCGACAATAGCCGAAACATTCGGGCAAAGTCTGTGAATTAACTCTTCTATCTCGTTGATATTTGCCACGCGGTTATGAATAAAAAATATTTGTCCATTGCGTTGTATCTCGTAAAGAATCGCTTCTTTGATAATTTCGTCATTAAAAGTGTGCAATTCAGTAACAATTGGAAAACGATTCGGCGGCGGAGTCGTAATTATTGACAAATCTCTCACGCCCATCAACGAAAATTGTAATGTTCGCGGAATCGGAGTCGCAGTTAATGTTAAAGTATCAACATTCGTTTTGAGATATTTTAACTTTTCCTTCATTGAAACGCCAAATTTTTGCTCCTCATCAATAACTAACAATCCTAAATCTTTGAATTTCACATCTTGACTCAATAATCGATGCGTTCCAATGAGAATATCAACTTTCCCCTCCGCAATTTTTTGTAACGTTTCATTTTGTTGCTTCATAGTTTTTGAACGACTAATATAATCAACGGTGCAAGGAAAATTTTTTAAACGTTCACTGAAAGTTTTGAAATGCTGCAACGCAAGAATTGTTGTCGGCACAAGAATCGCAACTTGTTTGTTATCTGCCACTGCTTTAAAAGCGGCACGCACCGCAATTTCTGTTTTCCCAAAACCAACATCGCCGCAAATTAATCTGTCCATCGGAATTTTCGATTCCATATCTTGCTTGACAGCAATAGTTGCCTTCAGCTGGTCGGGAGTATCCTCGTAAATAAAAGACGCTTCAAGTTCCTCTTGCAAATAAGAATCGACAGAAAAGGAAAAACCATTCGCCATTTTGCGTTTTGCGTACAACTCAATTAACTCTCTCGCAATATCTTGCACTCTCTTCTTGGCATTTTGCTTCAATTTCTCCCAAGCACCCGAACCAAGTTTATAAATCTTTGGTTGCGTTCCATCTTTCGATTTATACTTCGCAATTTTATGAAGCGAATGAATACTTATATATAAGGTGTCGTTGTCTTGATAAACGAGTTTTATGGTTTCCTGCATCTTCCCGTTGACCGAAATTTTTTCTAAACCGCCAAATTTCCCCACGCCATGGTCTATGTGAACGACAAAATCGCCCGGCTGAAGGTCATGAATCTCGTTGAGAGTCAATAATTCTCTACTTTCGTTCTTCCAATTATTTTTTAACTGAAATTTATGATACCGATTAAAAATTTGATGGTCGGTATAACAACAAATTTTTAAATCATTATCAATAAAACCTTCGTTGATGGCAATTGTAAAACCTGAAAAACTAATTTTATGTTTAACTTCGCTTGAGGAAAATATCGATTTTAACCTTTCCAATTGTTTTTCATTCTCGGAAAGTATATAAATTTGAAAATGTTGACTTTGTTTCTCAAAAAAATGTTCCGAAAGTATATCGAAATTTTTATTGAACGTTGGTTGAACTGAAGTATTGAAAATTATCTCGGTGAAATTTTTAAAAAAAGTATTTGTTCCAAACTCAATTTTCGAGAAATGTTGCAAAAATTCTGAAATTTGTTGCCCTGACGAGATAATATCTGTGTTTAAAGTTATAATTTCATCGTTGTCGTTGTCCAAATGTTGAGAAATTTCATATCTTTGAAACAAAAAATCGATTCTTTGTTCACAAAACTTCCAATCTTTTAACCAAATCAAAGAATTTTGAGGTATAAATTCGAAAAAACTCTGTTTAATTTCGTTCAAAAAATGATTTTGTATATTCGGAATAATCGAAACTTCACTCAAATTTTGATTCGAAAGTTGCGAAAGAATATCAAAAGTTCGTATTGACTCAACGGTTTCGCCGAAAAAATCGATGCGATACGGCAATTCATTCGCAAAAGAAAAAATATCAATAATACTGCCTCTGACGGCAAATTGTCCAGGTTCGTAGACAAAATCTACGTTGCGAAAACCATATTCCTCCAACATTTCTGTCACAAATTCGAGAGAAATCTGCTCATCAACTTTAAATTTTAACGTATTTTCGACTAACGTATTTTTTGTAACGACATTTTCGAGAATTGCTTCGGGATAAGTAACAATACAATGCGGTAAGTTATTGTTTATCAAAAGATTAAGTACTTCTGTGCGAGACAAAATTCCTGCGTTATCAATTTTCACTTCGGCATTTTGCGAGACAGAATATTTATAAGAAGCAGGAAAAAACAAAATTTTCCCGTTTTTTTGCGACAAATTCATCAAATCGGTGTAAAAAAAAGCGGCTTCTTCTTTGTCATTGAGAATGACAATTTGCGTTTTTGCAATTTTATCTAAAATAGAAAACAAAATCATTGCGGCACTTGAGCCGAGAAGTCCTTTGAGACAAAAATTTTTCTGCCCCGAATCGTTGAATTCTGTAAGCAATTTCGAAACCTGAGGATGCGAAAGATAAAAATTTAACATAAAAAATTTGCAAATTTTTTAACATACAAAATTACAAATTTTTCTGAAAATAAAAAAAATTGTGTTTATTGTTTTGCTAAATATTCAATAAAATGCCATATTTTCTCAAAATCAAAACTCTCGACTCCGAAGAAATGATAAAAATTTCTTTGATGAGATAAAAAAATTTCTCAACTTGTCAGATTCGCAAAAAAATCTGACAAGTTTTTTCAAAAATTTAGTTAAAACTAATCGGAATTGTGAACCAAACATTTACTAATTTCCCAAATTGCTTGCCAGGCTTCCATTTCGGCATTTTTTTTATAACCCGAATCGCTTCGTTATCTGTTTCCTCGTTTATCCCGCGAATAATCTCGACTTTTTCGACTTCACCTCTGAAATTCACCACAAAACGCACTAAAATTCTTCCCGAACTGTTAACTTTTGAGTAATCAAAATTATCGGTAATAAACTTAATTATTCCTGCGTTTCCATCAGAAAATTCAGGCATTTCCTCAACTACAAAATAAATTGCCGAAGTATCTCCGAGTTTTATTTCCTCTTTTACCTGCGAAAACAATTGAAAAGAAGTAAAAATTAACGAAATAAAAACGGTATTTCTCATAAAAAAATTATTTTTTTGCAAAGATAAAAAATTTTATCTATATAATGAAAAAATGTTGTATCTTTGTCAAGTTTATTTTTGCGTAATTTTCTATGAAAAAACTAATCTTTTTACTCTTTTTTACTTTGATTTTCTTGCTTTCCTCTTGTCCCGATGATGGAGATTATTATGAAAATTATTACTCAAATTATGCTCCGATTCTGATGACAAGAGAAAATTTGGAAAAATCTATACAATTTCAAAAATCGCAGCCGTTAAAAAATACAGGAAAAATTTACTTTTCTGATTCTCTCATTTTCATCAATGAGAAATATTACGGAATTCACATAATTAATAATTCTAATCCTGCGAATCCTGCGTCTATTGCGTTTATTGCGATTCCTGGTTGCATTGACATGGCGGTAAAAAACAACGTTTTATACGCAGATAACGCTGTAGATTTGGCAGCAATAGAGTTTAATATTCAAGATTTAACTTTAAAAGTAAACCGTACTCGCAATATTTTCCCCGAAATTGCGTCTCCAGATGGGAAAAATATTGAATTTGAGTTTCAAAAAGAAAATCGACCACCGAATACAATTATTGTCGGGTGGGTAAAAAAACGTTAAACTCCTTGAAAATGAAAATTTTACATTTAATTTTTTACTTTTTCGTTGCGATAACATTATTCTCCTGCGGTGCAGACGAAGCATCAAGCGGAGGAGGCAACGACGGAAGAGGAGAAACAGGAACAGGCGGTTCAATGGCACGTTTCGCAATAAAAGGAAATTTTTTATACACTGTCAACTCGCAAACTATCAAGACTTTCGATATTTCTGTGCCGCAAAATCCTGCTCCGACCACAGAAACGAATGTTGGTTTTGGAATTGAAACTATTTTTCCACATAATGAATTTTTGTTCATTGGTTCGCAAAATGGAATGTATGTTTATAGTTTAAAAACTCCCGAAAACCCAACTTTTGTCTCTAATTTTCAACACATTAAAAGTTGCGACCCTGTTGTTGTGAACGACTCTGTTGCGTTTATTACGTTGAATACTAATCAATGGCGTTGCGGAAGAAATAATAATTTATTGCAAATCGTTGATATTTCGGACAAGAAAAATCCAAAATTTATTACGGAATATCAGATGATTGGTCCGCTTGGGCTTGGGCTTGATAGCACAACACTCTTTGTGTGCGACAACGGCCTAAAAGTTTATGATGCGACAAATGTTCTTAATTTAAAGAAAATCGCTGAATTTTCTATCAAAGCATACGATGTTATCCCGTTGCTGAAGAAAAAAATTTTGATAGTCATCGGGGACGACGGCTTATATCAATATAGTTATAACAATTTGAAAATCACGCTTTTAAGTAAAATTGGCGTCTCAAATTAATTTGTTTTTTAATGAAAAATCAAAAACCGCGTAGCAACACGTTTAAAAAAGCTGCAAAAAAGTTTAACGAGAAATCGAGAAAATATTCAGGTAAATCTCGAAATTTTACTAAAAAATCTCGTAACGAAAACGAAAACTTCGACGAAAAATCTCAAAAGCCTCGTTTTGAGAAAAACGATGGTTCTGGTGAAAAACGTCAATATGACAG
>DYQK01000155.1 GCA_020719385.1 Rikenella microfusus
ATTCTGTATACCGTAGACTTTATAGTCTCTAAACCCACTTTTGGTGGGTTTTTTTTAAAATTTTACAAAAACTTTTTTACAAAATGGCAAAAATGTTGGAAACAATTTGTTTTGTCAAAAATAATGTTTATCTTTAAGTAAAAAATAACAAAATTTTGTTGATTTTTTTCAATGTTTAAATTGAGAGGTTTTTCGTTATTTTCGAGAAGAAGAATGTATTTTTCCTGCATTTTTTTGAGAAATAAAATATTTGAAGTTAAAAAAACCTTTAACTTGCCAAATTTTGAGAAATCTGACAAGTTTTATGAGCTAAGAATAAACGTTTTTCTGAAATTTTATACCTTTAGTCTGTCTTTGAAAGGTAAAAAAGTCATAAAATCGGAGTGATGAACAATGTATGCCTCGACTGAACGTTTTATCAAATTGCCTTCGTCTGCGTGAGCAGCGATAATGTGGCAAACTTCAGCGGGAACTTCGCATTGTTCGGCGAGAGAAACGCCCGAAAAGGGATGACGCAAATATTTTCCATAATTTCCTTGCACCGCCTTTCCGTCTTTCATTTCGTATTCGAGAAGTTTGCCCACGTCAGCGAGTATTGCTCCTGCGATGACGGTATCCATATTGACGGGCATTTCGTCTTTGAAAAAGCTGTTCATTTTTTCTCCTGCGTCTTTTGCGATATGAACGACAGCCCGTTTGTGGTCCATAAAAGAGACTTTACAATTTGCGACTAACAAAGTGAAAGGAATGGTTTTCAAATCTTCAGCGGTGAGAACACTTTTTTGAAGTGCCTTCTCCCAAGTGCGGGCGACTTTTTCGCGTAAATCGGCGTTTTGAATCCAATTTAATTCCATTCCCCATAATTCCTGAACTTTTTCCTTCATAAATATTAAAAAATGTTAAAAATGTCGATAAATGCAGGCAGTAATGTTGTCTGTACTTCCTGCTTCATAAGATGCTTCAACAATAAATTTTGCCAAATGTTCGGAGTCTTTGTGTTTTTCGATAAGAATTTTTAAATCGTTATCTGTTAAAACGTCAAAGACGCCGTCGGTGAAGGCAAACAACATTTCTCCTGCTTCGATGTTAAACGGTCCCAAAATATCGGTTTTCATTAAAGTTAAACTTTGTCCGATGGCGGAGGTCATAATATGTCGTTGCGGATGAGTTCTTGCCTCTTGCTCTGAGATGATTTTGTTGTCTAAAAGGTCTTGCACAACGGAATGGTCTTTTGTTACCTGTTTAAAACCTTCTCGATTATAGAGATAAACGCGGCTGTCTCCGACATTGACGGTGTGAAATGTATTTTCATTGATAAAAAAACCTGACAAAGTGGTGCCGCAATTTTTGTATGATGGGTCAATCTTTGATTTGTTTAACACTACGGTTGCGGCGGCTTCGACGGTTTTTTGGAGAAAATCGTGAACGTTATTGAAGTTTTCGAAACTATTGAACGCAGTTTTAAACACTTCAACGGTTGTTTGACTTGCGAAATCGCCGTGTCCGTGTCCGCCGACGCCGTCTGCGACAAAGATTAACCGTTTGCCGTCTAAACTTTCTGATATATAGAAAGAGTCTTCCTGTGCAGGTTTTCTGCCTTGCAGAGAGAAAAAACGCGTTTGTTGCGGAGAAATATCGCCGCTATTTTTTTTGACATCAAAAATTGTCATGTACTTTGCCGTTTAACTACGTAGTTGAAGGGATAGCCTTCATTTCAAAAGGTAATTTTACCGTACTCGCAATTTCCTCGCCGCGTTCTTTGGAGACATCATCGTTTTCCTCATAAATCCATGTGACATTGATTTTATTGGGAGTTTTTAAAATTCTCTCTAACTCGAAGAGAATTTTCACAATTAATTTTGCCGAAGAAGAGTTAAAATATTCCAAATTAAACTGAAAATCGGTAACAGGATTTGGGTTTGCTGCGTATTCTTTTATCCACTCAATAATTGGAGTGTAAAATTTTGCAGAATCTTCCTGAATGGAACGCCCTGAAATTTCAAAGAGACCTTTCTCTTTGTCTAAAAGAATCTTCGGGCTTTTTTTGGTTTTCTCTAAAAAAATAGGATTCATACGTTTAAAAAAAAAATTAAAGAGTCGTGACTATTGAAAAAAACGAAATTTCTGAATTTACGGGATAAAAATCGAAAAGCAATTTTTCTTTGCTCTCGCGTGCAATGTCAATGAGTCCTAAACCTGCGTTTTCCGAGATAGTTTCTGTCTCCTCGCGCAAAAGTTCGCGGTACAAATCTTTGAGTTGTGCTTTTTCTACTCCGTTAATTTGAACAAGTTGATTTTTCAATAACTCGACCTCGCTGTTGTGAATGTAATTGCCTGTGGCAAGAATATATTGATTGGTGCGTTGTCCCATCACAAAAATGCCTTCGCGTTCGCCGTTTTTGATGTAAGAATGCTTGCTGATATTTTGCAGCAACTCGACAAGCACAAAAAACATTTTCTTTTGAATCGAAAGTGCGTGTCTTAGCATATCGTGTTCAACCATATTTAAAACGGGAAAAATTACGTCTTCCGAAAAACTGCCGCGATGAAGCATTACAAAATCGTCTTTGCAGGAGCGTTCATAAAAATTGCGGGCAACAGAAATGGGAATACTCGGTTCAACATCGGGATTTTCCAATGCTTTTTTGTTCATTATTCGAAGTTGAAGGTAGAACAACGAATTTTTCTCGTCTAACGGCACAAAATCGAATTCCAATTTTTGCTCGGTTTTGCGAGCCATCTCGATTAGTCCGAGACCTGCGCCGCCTTTGTCGGAAATTTTTTTGTCGGTTAGAACCGTTACATACAAATTTTTCAATTCGTTTTTATCTGCTGCCGTGTTGACTTTTTCCAAGATCTCGCGCAAAGCAGATACATTTTCGCCCTCCATAACGTTGGCTGTGGTGATAAAAAACGTGTTTCCTACGTTTCGCGTGAGAAAAAATCCTTCGCCGCCTGACTTGTCCTCCGATTTATCGCCGTGTTTTGCGATATTTTGAATACTTTCTATCATTAAAAATGATAAACGGTTGCGTAAACTCACAAAACCACTCACATCGTCTAAACTGCCAACAACGAGATTTGTCAAGTTGGTGACCGTTTTATTACTAAAACTTCCTCGATAAACGAAACATAAATGGTCGTCTATGAAGTCGTTAAATAAATTATGTATGTTTTTGGGTTGCATTTTTTATAAGTTTTTTGTTTATAACTCGTTGATTTTCAAAATTTTAACTTAATATCTCTGAAAAGGTAAAATATTGAAATTGAAACTTCACAAAAATAATAAATTTTATGATTTTACAAAAATTTTTTACTAATTTATAATTTTTTTTTACTAAAATGATTTTTTGCAAAATTAATATATTTTATGAAATATTTTATATTTTTGCAAAAAAAAATTCAAAAAAAATGATTTTACAAAAAATTCTCTCACCGACTTTGCTTTTAGACGAGCAAAAATGTCTTGCGAATATTGAAAAAATGACAAAAAAAATGTCAAATTTAATTTTTCGCCCGCATTTTAAAACGCATCAATCTCGCAAAATTGGGCAATGGTTCAAAGATTTTGGGGTAAGTAAAATTACGGTTTCCTCGCTTGAGATGGCAAAATATTTCTCGCAAGACTTCTCTGACATAACAATTGCTTTTCCCGTTAATTTGCGGGAAATTGACGAAATAAATTTGTTGTCGCAAAAAATTTCGTTAAATATTTTAGTTACATCGTATGAAGTTTTAGAATTTCTCGAAAAAAATGCAAAATTTTCGTTGAATATTTTTGTGAAAATTGATTCAGGAATGCACCGCACAGGAATTTTACCTGAACAATTTAACGAGATTTCTCAAATTCTTGAGTTTTTAAAAACTGCGGAAAAGTTAAATTTCAAAGGTTTTCTCACGCATGCGGGGCATTCTTATCAAGCAAAAAATCGAAAAGAGATTTTAGAAATTCACGAAAAAACTATTTCGCTGATGAAAAATTTAAAAACGCAATTTTCTGTGATTTATCCGAATCTTGAGTTGTCTGTCGGTGATACGCCTTGCTGTAGTGTGGCTGAAAATTTTTGCGATATTGATGAGGTGCGTCCAGGAAATTTTGTGTTTTACGATGTGCAACAATTTCTGTTGGGAAGTTGTTCAACTGAAGAAATTGCGGTTTCGTTGGCGAGTCCTGTTGTTGCGAAGCACGAGGAACGCAACGAGATAATTTTGCATTCGGGAGCGGTGCATCTTTCGAAAGATTTCGCAATTTTGCCTGACGGGCAAAAAATTTTTGGTCTTGCTGTTCAACTCTTTGAAAATCAATGGAGTAAGCCGTTTGAGAATACGTTTTTGCGTTCAATTTCTCAAGAACACGGAATTTTAAAAACGAATCCTGAAATTTTTGAGAAAATAAAAATTGGCGATTTAATTGGAATTTTGCCTGTTCACTCTTGTTTAACGGTGAAGGAGATGAAAAATTATCTCACTTTTGAGGGAGAAATAATCGAAAAAATGTAGAGAAAAAATTCCATCTTTTTAGAGATGGAATTTTTTTATTAAAATTTATAATTTAACGAAAAAATAAACAGCCGATGTGGTTGCGGCAACAAGGAACAATAATAACCCTTGCTGCCATTCCAGATTCCGTTTTCCCAAAAACCTGCTGTTACTCCTGCGTCTGCGCCGCCAACACCTGGATGAAAATATTGCTGATTCGTAATATTTGTTACCGCAAGCGACAAGCCTAAACCCGTTTTCAAAATGTTATTGAACATTAAATTTCCATCGAAAGTATAAAAATCGTCAATAATTTTTACAGGATTCGAGAAAATCGCATCGCGTTCACCGATATATTTGCCGTGTAAATTTAAAACAATGTTTTCAGCAAAGTTAAAATTTACCCCGAAATACAATTTATGCGGAGTAATATCACCCAAAGTTGCCCATTCGAAATTCGTTTTGCTTATTATTGAGTCAAGAATTGGTTTTTCTTCACCTTTTGCTTCACAAAAACCATAATTGACCCACAATTCTGTACTTTTGAAAAACAAAAATTGATTCAATTTAGTTTTAAAAAACAAATCGAGTCCAAAAACTTCCTTTCCGCCGACATTTTCTGCACCATTTTTCGTTTGCAAAATCGTATTATGTGAAATGATATAGTAGCCGCTGACCGTTGCGTTAATATTTTTAGACAAAAAATTAATATTTAACTCGGTTGTTTGTGCTTTGATGGGTTTTAAATTCTGATTTTTCCCTTGAAACGACCAACTTCCGTACAAAGTTCTCGGCGGCGGCGACTGAATTCCTTCTCCATACAAAAATTTAAACGTAAAATTATTGAAATGCGAGATTAACGCACTTCGCAAAACAAAAATATCGCCGAATTGAGAGTTTTTATTGTAACGCGCACCCAAAATTATTCGTTGATTTGTTAAATATTCAAGATTTCCTTGCAGATAAATTCCTGTTTCGGTTTGAAAAAGTCGATTTGTATAATTGTTATACCTCGCCATGACGACAGGATATTGATAATTATTGAATTGAAAATCTTGAACATCGACAGTTTCGCCTGTTGAAACATCATAATCGCGTTGTAAACTTTTGTGTTCGTACATAAAACCTGCGACAAAATCAAATTTTTCGTTAAAAGTTGCGACAAAATCTTGCGTCAACGACCAACTGGAGTTTAAACTTTGATAAAGCGAAATATTCAACTGCCGAATCGGCAAAGTATCTTTGTCAAAAGCATTAAACGCATAAATAAACGGTGCATCTGACGGCATATCAGAGTTTCGAAAACGCAAAATCGAGATAGAATTTAACTTTTTGTCAACTAAAGTTTGATTATGTTTTAAATACATCGAAATTTCTTCTCTGCTGAATCGATTTTTCGTTCTTGTTTGGTCGCAAGCGGAATAACAACCTTGTCCGGGGTCTAATTTGTAAAATTGAAAAGCAAATTCTGTATTTTTGACAAAAAATCGACTGTCGAAAGCAAGATTTCTCGTTTCTGACGAAAAACTGCCGCCCAAAGACGGATGTTTAACCATATTGCCCCAAATCAAAGTGTCGGTTAAATATTTGTCCTTCGTCCATTCGTAAGAGTTGTTGTCAATTAAACTTTTGATGTTATTATTTTCGAGTCTTGCGGTAATACTTGTCGCAAAAATTTTATATTTTGCCCGAAAATTAAAATCTGCAACGGAATAATTGTTGAAACTTGAACTAAATTTGCCGTTAAAATGTACATTTTCTGTTGATTCCGAATCTTTTTTCGTGATAATATTGACCAACCCCATCAACGCATTGACGCCGTAGAGTGCCGAAGATGGTCCATAAATAATTTCGATTCGTTCAATGTTCGAAAGCGGAAAAGTAACCAAAATTTTATCATCTTGAAACCACAAATTATCAAACGAAACGCCGTCAATTAAAATGAGATAATAACTTCCAATGTACGACCTAAAACCTCGCATATAATTGTGAAAATAATCACTTCCAAACGGTTTTGCCACATCAAATCCTGGCAAATTTTCAAAAATATCGGCGAGCGAGGTGTAACCGTTGTTGTCGATGTCATTTTTTGAGATAATCATAACGTTGGCAGGGGCAACATTCAATTTTTCCTTCTTTTTCGAGACAGAAATGACTTCTACTTGCATCAATTCTTCGAGACTTAACTCGAAAATATCTTTGACATCTGAGAGCGAAGTGAGCGTAATATTGACAATATCGCCTGAAACTTCGACTTCTTGCACGCGAAACTTTTTTTTCGAAAATTCGAGCGTTTTTTTTCCTTCAGGAATTTCGATAGAATATTTGCCGTCAGAATCGGTAAAAGTTTGTGAATTTGTATTTTTCACCGAGACTCTTACATCAAAAACAGGTTTTCCTGATTTGTCAGAGATAATTCCTGTTACTGTTTTTCTGTGCGAAAACGAAATTTACACAAAAAATCAACAGAAAGAGTAAAATATTTTTCATAATTCAACATTTTTGAGTGAGAAAGTATTTGTTAAACATCGCAAAATTAAGAAATATTTTT
>DYQK01000156.1 GCA_020719385.1 Rikenella microfusus
TGTACCCAGGAATGAACTTCACCCATTTGAACAAATATATTTTTCGTTTTGGGAACGGACAAATTCCTGTCACCGAATATGGAGTTGATGATATTGAACTGACCAAAGAATTGATTTTAATGAATCAGTCGAGTCAGGTTTTGATAAAATACACTCTCAAAGATGCTCCCAATTCTGTTTCCCTGCGTTTTCAACCGCTCTTGGCATTTCGCAATATCAATTCGCTCTCACAAGCAAATTTAGATGTCAATGCGAAGGTTTATCCCGTTAAAAATGGAATAAAAAGTCAATTGTATAATCATTATCCGTATTTGTTTTTGCAATTTTCCAAAACAACGCAATTTTCCTACGCTCCCGACTGGTTTTTTGATATGGAATATTCGCAAGACAAAAAAAACGGAAACAAATTTAAAGAAGATTTGTTTGTACCAGGATTTTTTCAAGTGAATTTACAAAAAGGTGAATCGATAATTTTCTCCGCCTCGTTGCAAGAAGAGGAAATAGCCAATTTGTCCTCACAATTTGACAAAGAAGTACAAGCAATTTATTCTAAAACATCGAAAAATTAATACTCACCCAAATAAATTTCTTTCTTTCTGTATAACGTCTGTCTTAGCCTCAAAACAAACCTCTCCGCAAGGAGAGGTTTTGTGATTTCCTCAAATTAATAATAAACCGAATTCTCTTAATTTCGCAAAAACGTCTGTCTGCAAAAAATTTGTCGAAAAACGATTTTTATAATCCTCTAAAAACATTCCCAACGTCGTAAACTCTTGATTTTCAAGCAAAAAACGAGAAAAATTTTCAATTAAAAATCCTCCTGTTTCTGAATCAGTGCGAATTATCTCGGTAGAATTTTTTAAATAAAATTTCAACTCGCAACGATTTTTGAAAAATATTATTTCAGGCAAATTTTCTAACCAAATTAATTTTTTATTTTTATCAAATTTTTCTTTTTGCTGCAAAATTGAAAAAACATAATTTCTCGGAATCGAAGGTTTCGGAATCGAAAAATCAAACCAAGAATTCACAGAATTTTCAATTCCAATTTCCATCATAAAATTATAAACTGCTTTTCGAAGCCCAAAAGCAAATTTGCTATGGTCAACATTTGAATTTTCAACGAATTCCAAATCGTTATTTGCGAAAGAATTTATCTCTTTTGTCAAAATTTTTATCGAAAATTTCTCTGAATTTTCTTTGATAAAACTATGAAAACTTAACGCAAAACGATGCCAATAACACGAGTTAACTATTTGATTTTCAAAGAATTGTCGTATAATTTCTAAACCATCAATTGTTTCTTGGTCGGTTTCTGAGGGAAAACCATACATTAAATAAGTGTGCGTTAAAATGCCTGCTTGCGTAAAATTTTTTAAACACAAAGCCGTTTCAGCTATTGAAGTACCTTTTTTCATTAATTGCAAAAGTCGATTATTGGGCGTTTCGAAGCCGCCTGTTACCGCAATGCAGCCCGAAAATGCCAACAACTTACAAATATCGGCAGAAAAATATCTCTCAAAACGAATGTTAGTCCACCATCGAATCGACAATTTGCGTTTCAAAATTTCCAACGCAACCTCAACTAACATTTTGGGCGGAGCCGCTTCATCAACAAAATGAAAACCAAATTCCTGTGTTTGTTCAATAATTTTCTCCATTCTGTCAACAATCATTTTCGCAGAAGTTGGGTTAAAATGTTGAATATAAGGAAGTTGCGTATCACAAAACGCACATTGATGCCAATAACAACCCTGAGCAATTGTTAATTTATTCCAAAAACCATCCGACCAAAGTCTGTGCATCGGATTTAACATATCAATTGTGGAAAAATATTTCTCTTTTTGAATGTTAAAATAATTTGGCGTTCCAATTTCTGAAAGCGAAAAATCTTTTTCTTCGTTATTGATAAACTTAACTTTTTGATTATCAAGAACATACGTTCTTTGCAAAGAATTTATTTCGCATTTATTTTCTAAGAAATGAAAAATTTTTAACAAAGGTTTTTCGCCGTTGTCGAGACAAATAAAATCGCAATATTGAAAAATTTTTGTTTCCGAGAGATTTCTCAATTCCGTATTCACAAAACCGCCGCCAAGAATAATTTTTATTTTTGGGAAAAATTGTTTAATAAACTGTCCGCAACGCAAAGCGGCAAAAACATTTCCTGCGAAAGGAATCGTTATTCCGACAGCATCGGGTTGAAAATCAAGGAGATAAGAGTTGAGAATTTCTAAATAAATTTTATCAATAACATTCGGCTTTTCGTTTAAATTTTTTTCCAAATTTTCAAAATTTTGCGAAGGAGCGGCAAGCGTTTCTGCATAACGGCAAAAATCAAAATGTTGCGAAGTAGTTTCTTTAATCGCATCTGCAATGTCTTCAAGGTACAAAGTTGCGAAATATCGGGCTTTGTCGCGGATTCCGAGATTCCCAAAAGCAAAATCATTATTTTCAGAATTAACTTGCGAAAATCTTGAGTTTTGAGGCAAAAAATGTTCAGAAATAATTGATAATGAAGCAGTTGAGTCTTTGTTTTGCAAAAAACGAATTACCGTTTCAATGGTTTCGATATATTTTTTTTCCAAAAAAAGAATTCGTTTTGTATTTTCAGAAATATTTTTTGTTGTTTTTTTCATTTCAGAAAAAAGATTCGTTAAACCTTGTTTCGAAAAAATTTTTGCGATTAACTCACAACTCAAATCTGCTTGAAGTATTTGATAATCAAATTGTTGTAAAAAACCAGACAAATACATTGTCGCAGGATATGGACAATTAAACTGCGTTAGCGGCGGCGTGAGTAGAAGAATTTTTAACATAAATTAAACATTTTCGCAGCACAAAAGTAGAAATTTTTTTTCATTTCGAAAAAAAATTGTATTTTTGCAAAGAAAATTTTGATTTGATTTTAAATTTTTTGAAAATAAATTTGAAAAATTGAGAAATGTCTATTAATGTTGAAAAAATTCGCAATGATTTTCCGATATTGTCGCAAAAAATTTATGGAAAACCATTGATTTATTTTGATAACGGGGCAACAACGCAAAAACCGCTTTGCGTTTTGGAAACCGAGAAACGTTTATATTCCGAGATAAACGCAAATATTCATCGCGGCGTTCATTTTCTGAGTCAAAAAAGTACAGAATTGTACGAGGAATCTCGAAATTTTATCAAAAATTGGCTGAACGCAAAGTTTTCTCACGAAATAATTTTTACAAAAGGAACAACGGAAGGAATAAATCTCGTTGCAGCGAGTTTTGGTGAAAAATTTATCAACGAGGGAGATGAAATTTTGATTACTGAAATGGAACATCATTCCAATATTGTTCCTTGGCAAATTCTTTGTGAACGCAAAAAAGCAATTTTGAAAGTGTTGCCTTTCGATGAAAACGGCGAATTATGTCTCGAAAAACTTTCTGAATTGTTAAATTCTAAAACTCGGTTGGTTTCTTTTACGCAAATTTCCAATTCTTTGGGAACAATTAATCCTGTGAAAAAAATTATTCAAGAAATTCGAAAATTTTCGACAGAAATTGTCGTGTTAGTTGACGGTGCTCAGGCGGTTTCTCATTTCAAAATTGACGTTCAAGAATTAGACTGTGATTTTTACGTTTTTTCGGGACACAAAATTTATGCTCCGACAGGAATCGGCGTTTTGTACGGCAAGGAAAAATGGTTAGACGCAATGCCACCGTATCAAGGTGGCGGCGATATGATAAAAACCGTTTCATTTTCAAAGACCGTTTACGCAGATTTACCGTTCAAATTTGAAGCAGGAACGCCGAATTTCATCGGTGCGATAACATTAAAAACCAGTTTAAATTATTTAAACGATTTAGGAATCGAAAATATCGCTTCGTATGAGAATGATTTGTTAAAATATTCGCTTTCGAAGTTAAATTTATTTTCAGAATTGCGACTAATTGGAAACGCAAAAAACCGAAGTAGTATCATTTCGTTTATTTTAAACAAAATTCATCCTTACGACACAGGAATGATTCTTGACAAAATGGGAATCGCAGTGCGAACAGGCACACATTGCACCGAACCTGTGATGCAACATTTCAAAATTACGGGAACGATTCGCGCTTCTTTGTCATTTTATAACACAGAAAGCGAAGTTGATGTTTTAATTTCAGGAATTCAGAAGGTGATAAAAATGTTTTCTGTAAATGATTAATTTTTTTAGAAAAAATTTACTCAATAATTTTGCATTCTGTTCGACGATTTAACGCTTTCCCTTCAGTAGTGTTGTTTTCTGCAATTGGTTCTGAAAAACCGTAGCCTTTTGCCGACAAACGCTTCGCATCAATGCCGTTTTTCACTAAATAATTTACCACAGAATTTGCTCGATTTTGCGACAAATTTTTATTATGCTCCTCGCTTCCAACATTATCGGTGTGTCCGCCGATTTCAACTTTGCGATTCAGGTTTTTTTTCAAAAAATCAATTAATTTATTCAGTTCAACTTGCGATTCAGGTTTCAAAACATACGAATCTGTTTCGAAAAAAACATTTTTCAAAATAATTTTTTCTCCGATTTTTACCTTCGCCAAAGGTGCTTTTATCAAAAAATGTTTTTTCACATCTTGAAATTCGGGCAAAGAGAAATGTTCCGAGAAAAATAGATACGAAGGATGAGAAACTTGAAAAGCATATTCGCAAAAAACAGGCAGACAAACCAAAAATTCGCCGTTTTCGTTGCTTTGCGAGTGAAAAACTGTGTCGCGAGTTTTTAAATTTATCAAAAAACACTCTGCTTTGAGAAATTCTTGCGTTTCTGCGTCAAAAACTTTTCCCTTTACATACGTCGAAGGAGTTGGTTGCAAAGATTTCGGCAGTTCAAAAGCGTAAATATCTTTTCCTCCAAAACCTTTTATTCGGTCAGACGAGAAATATGCGAAGTTTCCTGCCAAATTCACTACAAAACCAACTTCATCTTTTTCAGTGTTGATGGGAAAACCGAGATTTTGCGGAATCGAAAATTCATTTTTCAAATTTTTTCGCGAAACATAAACGTCCATTCCGCCCATTCCGATATGACCGTTTGAAGAGAAATACAAAGTTTTGCTGTCAAAATGTATAAACGGCGACATTTCGTTTTTTGCCGTGTTGATGCTGTCTCCGAGATTTTCGGGATTTGTCCATTCATTTTTTTCGTTTAATTGCGTTTTCCAAATGTCCATTCCGCCTTTACCGTTTTTCCGATTGCTGACAAAATACAAAGTTTTTCCATCAGCAGAAAGTGAAGGCTGCGATTCCCAAAATTCTGTGTTGACAGGTTTGCCGAGATTTTGCGGCGTAGTCCATTTTTGATTTTTCAAAAACGAAATATATAAATCGCAACTTCCAAAACCATTTTTTTTGTTGCAAATAGTAAAAATCATCGTTTTGCCGTCTGCCGAGAGAGTTTGCGCACCTTCGTTATCTGTTGTGTTCATCGGACTTCCGACATTTCGGCGAGGCAACCAAGTCTCATTTTTCTTTACAGATTCATAAAAATCCTCTTGTCTTGAGTTTAAATTTAAAGAATCGAGCGGCACATTTGAGGTGAGAATCATTTTTTCCTCATCGGCAGTTAGCGAGACCCAATAATCGTCATATTTAGAATTTATGTTTTTGCCGAGATTTTGCGGCACAAAACTGACAGGATTTTTTTGCGAGTAAACGGCAAATTCGCAACATTTTAGATAAAATTGTGCTTTTTTGCGATAAATTGTATCTTTTTGTCCGTTTAAAAAATTTTCGAAATTCGAAAATGCGTCTTCATATTTTGCCGCAAAATATTCCGATTCGGCGAGAAAATAATACGTGTAAGGATAGAAAAAACCATTGATTTTCACTGCTTTACGGTACATTTCTATTTCTTTCTCGACATCTTTTTTTTCGTGAAAAATTTGTGCCATCAGCAAATATGGCTCGACAAAATTTTCAGAAATCTCAAGAGATTTTTCACATTCTTTTATTGCCTCGTCAGTTTTATACTCGCGAAAATATTTTTCCGCTTTTTGATAAAGTTTAATCGCCTTTTTATTTGAAACGCTGTACTGAGCGAAACTCGAAAACGAAATAAAAATACAAAAAAACAACATTTTTAAAAATTTTTTCATTAATTTTCATTTTTTGAAAACACAAAATTAATAAATTTTTTAAAAATTTCAAATTTATTTTCCCACAAAAATAAACGGCGACCAAAAAAATGGTGCAGCGTAAGTTTTCTCCGAAATCATTTTCAATTTCACTTCTCGCAAATTTTTATTCAGCGGCTTTTTAGAATCTAAAAATATTTTTTCATAAAAATTTGACATCAACTGCGATGTTGACGCATCATCAACTTCCCAAAGTGAGACTAAAACGTTTATTGTCCCTGCGTACATCAAGGCGCGTGTTAGTCCGACCAGACCTTCGCCGCGTTTAAATTTTCCTAAACCCGTTTGGCACGCCGACAAAACGACCAATTCGGCGTTCATTTCTAAACCATAAATTTCGTTTGCCAATAAAATTCCGTCTTCCTTATTGAGTGTATCCGCAGAAAGCAAAATGCAAGACAATTCGGGTTTTTCAGAATTCACTAAACCGTGAGTCGCAAAATGCAAATATCTGTACTTTTTTAGATTCGTATTTTTCACAAAAGTTTCGCTTGCCGCCTGATGAAGTTTTATTTCGGCACTTTTCCCGTTTTTTTCGAACAAATTATATATATTTTTCACTTCAGATTCGGTTCCTGGAAGTTCAGAAAGTTGATAACCATTGACAATTACGTCTCTTTTTACTTTTGTTGAATCGAAAATACTTCGTTTCGATGGAATAAAATTTGTTGCCAACGTTTTTCCTGATTTTGTTGTATCAGAAAATATCGGTGCAAGTCCTAAAAAACTTGTTGATTCGTTATTTAACTTCAAATTTAAACTTTGAAAAAACAAATTCGCGGAGTAAGAATACGAAA
>DYQK01000157.1 GCA_020719385.1 Rikenella microfusus
CTTGAAAATGAAGCAATTAAAAAAAAGAGTAGAATGTTAATATAATGATTTTTATAAAATGGAAAATTTACATATAACCGAGACTTTTCGCACTCCTGAAGTTGATTTTGATGTCGAAACGGGGAATTTTCTCATCTCAGGACGTTCAATACCCGAAAATCCCAAAGAATTTTACAAATCAATATTTGATTATCTGGCAGAATATTTTCGACATCCTGCTCACAAAACTATTTTAACCATTCGTTTTGATTATTTTAACTCAGCTTCGGCAAGAGTTTTATACGAATTATTGAAGCGTTTTGATGTTTTTTACTCTCACGGCAATCATTTTCTCTTGCGTTGGGTGATGGAAGAGGAAAGTTTTCTCGATTTATTTGAGTCTGTTTATCATTTTCCTATCGAAATGATAAAAAGTGAAGAAAATGACGAGCAAGAACCTGAATTAATTAAGTTTTCTACGGAAGATAAATTAATTATTCACCCATCTTTTAAAACGCCGTCTGTGCATTTGAACCGCGAAACAGGAATTTTCGAGATAAATGGTTACTCTATTCCTGAAAATCCGAAAGAATTTTATAATCCGATTTTCGAGTTCTTTGAAAATTATTTTCGAAATCCGAATGATGAAACAAATTTGAGTATTCATTTCGAATATTTTAACTCAAGTTCCTCGAAATGTCTGACCGAATTGTTAAAAAAGTTTAACAAAGCCTTTCTGAACGGTAAAAAAGTGTCTGTAACTTATTTTATCAACAAAAACGACGAGGACATTCGCAAAGATATTCAAGAATTTTGTCTTGTGAGTTTTAAAATGCCGATTCACATCATCGAAATTGATGAGGATTAATGTTTTTTTAATTATTTTGAAAATTTTTTAACCGAAAATTATGAGAAATTTTGTCAGCAATTTAATTTTAATTTGTTTAATATTGCTTGGTTTTTCGTCTTGCGTTTATTTTAGACCTAAACCTAAACAACTGCCGCCCAAAAAAGCGGTAGTTAAACAACGCGAACCTGTAAAAAACACAAAAGATTCCATCAAAAATGTCGTAAAAAAAATCGATTCGGTCAATATTCCTAAAAAAACGGTTATTGTGAAAACCGATTCGGTGAAAATCGGAAAAGATTCAATGAAAATTAAAATAATTCAACCCGTGAAAATAAATTTGATGTACGGAACTCCAAATGTAAATTAATTTTTTATGAGAAATCTTGGCAGCAATTTAATTTTACTTTGTTTAATATTGCTTGGTTTTTCTTCTTCGTGTTTTTTTGTGAGAAAAAATCGCAAAATGTCGTTATTGAACAAAAAGTAGACACAATTAATCTCGATTCGATTCGTCAAGAACCGCCTTGTCTCTACGGAACGCCTTGCGTGCGTTAAAAAAATTTTTTCAACGCAACCTTTTCGTTGTTTTTTACATCTTTGTTAAACAAATTTTTTCGAAATATGAAAAATGCTTTTTTTAAATTCACAAACAAATTAATTTTTGTTTTTTTGGCACTTCTTGGTTTCGCCACTTCTTGCGAAAAGGGTTTAGGTGAAGTTGCTGATGCATACGGCACACCAATGGCGGATTTTATTACAAAAGGAACGGTTAAATCGGCAAAAACGAATCAAACTATTTCGAATATTCGCGTGATTATGTCCGCAAAAAATGTAAATTGCATTTGTTATTCCGACACCACTTTCACCAACGCTTCAGGAATTTTCGAGTTAAAAGTAAAAACAGACCCAACAATGAACGTTTATTCTCTGAAATTCGAAGACACAGACGGAGCAAATAACGGAATTGTTGTCTCAAAAGACTCAACAATTACTTTCTCTGACAAATTTTCAGGCGGAGACGGAAATTGGTACAGCGGAAAACAGGAAAAAACAATTAACATTCAATTAGATTCAGAAAAATGAGTCAACTTGGTTTGAAAAAATGGATTGCGTTGCATCTGTTCAGACAATTAAGAAAAAATTTTGCGAAAACGCACGAATTAAGTTATCTTTTTTGGGAATGTACGTTGCGATGTAATCTTTTTTGTCTGCATTGCGGAAGCGATTGTCAGAAAGATAATTTTGTAAAAGATATGCCTGTCAAGGATTTTCTGAAGGCTGTTGACGAAATGTTGCCGTTTGTAAATCCGAATAAAATCACTGTCGGGCTAACAGGCGGCGAACCTTTGATGCGAAATGACATCGAAAAATGCGGCATTGAACTTTATAATCGCGGTTTTCCTTGGGGTTTCGTTACTAACGGAATTTTATTGACCGAAAAACGTTTAAATGCGTTGTTAAATGCGGGACTTCGCGTGGTAACAATTAGTCTTGATGGGTTGGAAAAAAATCATCAATGGTTGCGAGGCGTTGAAAATAGTTTCGAAAAAACAATTAACGCAATAAAATTAGTCGAAAAAGTTGACAATTTAATTTATGACGTTGTAACTTGCGTGAATCAACGAAATTTAAACGAATTAAACGAGATAAAAAATTTGTTAATTTCTCTTAACGTTAAAAAATGGCGTTTATTTACGATATTTCCTGTCGGCAGAGCGAAAAATCATCCCGAATTATTACTTTCTGACAAAGAATTTGTCGAATTTTTTGAATTTATCAAAGAAACTCGCAAAGAAGGGAAAATAGCGGCAAATTATGGTTGTGAAGGTTTTTTGGGAAAATACGAATACGAAGTCCGAGATACATTTTTTCATTGTCGAGCAGGAATCAGCGTTGCGTCAGTTTTGGCAGATGGTTCAATATCTGCTTGCCCAAGTTTGCGAAGCAAATTTATTCAGGGAAATATTTATCGCGATAATTTTTGGGAAATTTGGACAAACAAATACGAAATTATGCGAGACAGAAGTTGGACAAAATATGGAAAATGCGAAAAATGCGAAAGTTACAAATTTTGCGAAGGAAACGGTTTACATTTGCGAGACAACGAAACGCAAGAATTGTTGTTTTGTCATCTCGAAAAAATCAAAAATGGTTTAAAATAATTTTTTTCGAAAAATAAATTAAAAAAATTCTGCCAAATTCTAAAAAAATCTGACAGAATTAAATTTTTCATAATAAAAACTTGATTATCAAGACGATAAACGTTATCAACAAAGTTGCCCCAATGACGCCGCGTGCCGCAAGTAAACGGTCTGTTTTCATAAAAATAAAAAACAACAATAAATTTGGCAAAGCACACAAACTAATTACTTGCGTGTGAACGTTGTAAATAAAAAAATTTCGAATCGTGAGACTTATTGCTTGGTGCTGCGACTGAAATAAAATAAAAATCGTCAACGTAATTAGCGGCAAAATTATTCCTGATAAAATTCCGACTTTTTGAGAGTTGTATTTCATAACGAAAGATTCCATTTTTCAAGCGTCTCAATAGTGCGATAAGCGGTAAAATCAACATAAATCGGAGTAACAGAGACAAAATCGTTCGCAACACTTCCCATATCATCGGGAATTGGATTTTCAACATTTTTCTCGAAACTCACAAATCTTCCTGCCAACCAAAAATAATCGTGTTTGTGAATCGGATGTTTGCGAACCACAAAATTCTCTGCCCAAGCACCTTTTGTTATACGACAAATTCGGATTCCCTTCAATTCATTTAAGGGTTTATTTGGAATATTGACATTGAGACAAGTCCAGTGTGGAAGTTTATTTGTCAAAGTTTTCTCAACAATTTGCGAGACAATAACTTTTGCAGCCGCGAAATCGGCATCAGGATTATAAGTGCCGAGCGAAAAACCAATCGAAGGAATTCCGTGCATACAACCTTCAATAACTACCGCCATTGTCCCCGAATAAATAACATTGACCGAAGCGTTTAGACCGTGGTTTATTCCCGAAACAATTAAATCAGGTTTTCGTTTCAAAAGTTTAAACATCGCCATTTTCACACAATCGGCAGGTGTTCCCGAGCAAGTGTAAATTTCTAAATTTTCCTCGCTGCGAATGTGGGTTAAAGTTAACGGAATTTCTACCGTCACTGCGTGAGACTGAGCAGAGCGAACTCTGTCGGGAGCAACAACAACAACTTTCCCAAAAGAACGCATTACTTCGATTAACGAATGTAAACCTTTTGCGTTAATGCTGTCGTCATTAGAAATTAAAATCAAAGGAACTCGTTTTGTCTTCAAAATTTTCAATTTTTTAAATATTTTGCTGCAAAATTAAAAAATATTTTTGAGAAAAAAGTTTAGAAATATAAAAAATTAAGGATTCCATCGCCCAAAAGCAATGAAATCCTTAACATTAAACAAAATTTTTACTTCATAATCACTTTTTGTGTTGTGAATTCCATTTTTCATTCAAAACTTCTCTGTGAAATTTTATTTTTACAGAGAAGTTTTCTTTTCGAAAAATTATTCTTTCAACGAAAAAATGTTGATTTTCTCTTGAAAATTATTTTTTATCACCAAAAAATCATAGTTAAAAATATTCTCTTTGCGAGAATATCGAATTTCTTCGCGAATAGTTAAACCAACTTCGCAAACATTTGTCAATTTTACAAATTCCACAATTTCTTTTTTCAAAAAATTTGAATCACTCAAACAATTTAATCGAATTTCTTTTTTCTTTCTGCCGATTTTTCGATGAAAAACCAAATCATTTCCATCTAATTTCGCGAAACGAACATTCCACGAATCTTGAAATTCCAACGGCAAAATCACAATTACATCCAACCCATCCGAGAGATAATAAACTCTTTTTTCCAACGGCAAAATATTTTCTGCTAATCGCAAATACAGATTTCTCTCGAAAAATCGATAATTAAAACAATTTTGATAAGTTCCATCACCAAAACTTGTCTCGTAAACTTCTAAAATATAATCTTTTGTCGTCTCAGAACGAAGCAATTTGCTATAACGTTGTCGTAAATCCTTCTTTGTCGGCATTTTTAACTTAATTTTTTTACAAATTTACAAATTTTTCTCGAAAAAATCATTTTTACAAAACTTTTTTTTATCTTTGCGAAAAAAATTTAAAAATCTGAAAATGCAGAAATCTGTTATTCAAGAATCAACACTTTATCCCGATATTGTTCAATATCTCAAGGAAAACGGTTTCAACACCATCGGCGAAACGAGAATTCGAGAAACAAGACAACGTCCCGATATTATTTTCGAGTTTAATAAGGAACAATTTATTCTCGAAGTAAAACTTGACGAAAGCAAAATTTTGCCTGACGCAATAGCACAAGCAACGCAATATGCAAAAACTCTTGGCACGGAAAATTATATTGTTCTCGTTTTTCCAAAAGAAATCAAGGAACAAGCAATTCTCGGTCACGAATTCCTCACGCAAACCATTCGAAATTCCAATATTTTCGCTTATGTTGCAACGAAAAAATGGGTTAAAAATCTCAAAAAAACCAATCTTTGCGAATTTGTCGAACTTTTGAAAGAGCATTTTCTCAAGGAAAAACCTGTCATCGATTTCGAAACTGTCGTCGAAAGAATTAATGTTCTCGTTAAACACTTCAATTTTGCCATCGCAACCATCGAACAAATCGACAAAATTACCGAAGAAGTGGTTGATAAACTTGATTTATTTACTGCCATCGGCGATTTCAAAGACAAAAACGCAGCACAAAAACAAATTTTGCATCTCGCCTCGTTTCTTTTATTTAACCAAATTCTGTTTTACAATATTTTTCAACGAAAAACAGACAACAAAATTCCTGAACTCAAAGAAATTAAACATCTCCGAGAAATACAAAATTATTTCGATTTAATTACTCAAATTGATTATCGCTCAATTTACAAAGTCAATATTCTCGGACAAATCCCAAATACAAAGTTTTTTGTTGACAAAATCAACGAATTAATTTTGAATATTATCTTGCTGCGCGCAGAACATATTTCTCACGACCTCGCAGGAAGGTTTTTTCACGAATTAATTCCTTTCGAGGTAAGAAAAGTTCTCGCAGCTTTTTATACGCATCCAAATGCCGCAGACCTTCTTGCAGGAATCTGCATCGAAACCAACGACGCAACGATTATTGACCCCGCTTGCGGAAGCGGAACTTTGCTCGTTGCAGCCTATAAACGCAAACAATTTCTCTACGAAAAAGTCTACGGATTCGCAAAAACAAAACAAATGCATTCCGATTTTGTCGAAAAACAAATTACAGGAATAGACATAATGCCCTTTGCAGCACACATCTCGACCATCAATCTCACAATGCAAAACATTGAACAAATTACAAATGATGTGCGAATTGTTACGCGAGATTCGCTCGAAATGGCAAATCCATTTTTGAGAAGGACAAAAGATGGAATGTTGATGGAAACTTACACAGAAACAATACAAACCACAATAGCGACAATTTATGACCCCAAAATTCTCAAAAAAGGTGTAATTAATGCAAACGGAGAGAATGAAGGAAAAGAATTTATGCAAGACCAAGTTGATGCAGTAATTATGAATCCGCCGTATTCTGACAGACAGAAAATGCCACAAAAATGGCTCGATAAACTCAAAAAAAACAACACTTTGAATGTTCATTGCGGAAATTTAACGAATCTTTGGGGATATTTTCTCATTTTGGGAGATATTTTAGTAAAAAATGAAGGTTTTGTTGGTTCAGTTATTCCGATAAATTTTGCGAGAGGAAAAGCAACCGAGAAAATTCGAGAATTTATTCTCAAAAATCATACGATTCGCTACATCGTTAAACCTGTCGGTGATATGGCGTTTTCGGAAGGTGCAGCTTTTAAAGATATGTTGCTTGTTACCGAAAAGAAAATCCCCGAAAACAATGATATTTGTAAAATTGTGTATTTTAAGGAAAGTATTCGAAAATTTAAAAACGAAGAAATTCCGAGAATTTATTCGCAAATTTTAAAACTTGAGAATCAAGAAAATCAAATTTTCGATATTTTTACCGTTCAACATTCCGAATTGCTTGAA
>DYQK01000158.1 GCA_020719385.1 Rikenella microfusus
ATTGGCAAAGAATCGTTTGCATCAAAAATTTCGAAGTTAACAGAGTAAAAATCAGTTGCAAAATCTGTGAGATAAAAATGTTTGTAAATGTAACTCTTGTCAACAGTCAACGTATTGGAATAAGTTTGATATCCCTGAGTAAAAATGTCAAAGGAATAATCTCCGCAATACAAAGTCAAAGTTGCAAAACCGTCATTATCCGTTGTTGCAATTTGATTATTGATGGAAATTTGTGCTTCCGCAACAGGCTCGTTTTCAGAATTATATACAAAGAAATTCACTTCACCGCTAACAGGCGTTAATGGCACTTCATAAGTTGAATCCGAATAAATTTCGAAAGAAAAAGACGAAGTAACATAATTTTCTGCCGAAATATTAACGTAATTATATCCGAATTCTAAACTGTCGAGTGTTGTAATTCCGTCTGCGTTGGTGTAAAAATTGTAATAAATACCATTTAGGAATTTTTCTACTTCCGCATTTTCGATATTCGAACTGTCAACTGCGTTAAATATGTGAAAATTTGCCGCAAGAATCGGATGCAAAGTGATGAGTTGATTAGTTTCCGAATAAATGTAAAAATAACTCGAAAAATCTTTGAAACCATCTTTTTGTACTCGAATCATCCATTCGCCTTCACACAGATTCAACGAAATATTCCCCGAAATACCTGTTTGTCCAGAATAATTTGCCACTTGAACATTCGCATAAGGAATCGGCATTCCTTGAATATCAACAACAGTCAAATTTACAGGATAAGAATTTGTACAATTATTTAACGGAATCACAAAAATTGTATCGCTTAAAATTTCACTAAATCCCATATAAGACTGATATGAAGAATGAAAAACTCTAATTTCATAATAATTTCGCGATAATTGCAAATTTACATTTCCACTTGCATCGGTGAAATAAGATTTTCCTCGCAAAACAACTTCTGCATTTGTCAAAGGTAAAGAATTCGGGTCAAGAACCTGAAATGTTACGTTGAACAAAATTGGGTCAATGTAAACATCCAAATAACCGCCGCTTGACGTTTGTGTTACTTCGAAACTTCCCGAATATGGTTGATAATATTGCGAAATAATTTCGAAATTATACGTTCCGAGAGGCAAGTAGAAATTTGCCATTCCTGAACTCACCCAATTTGTGTCGCCATCGAAAACTATATAAACATCATTGGCATAACCACGGTCAAACGAATTTCGAATAGACAAATTAACGCCATATTGCATTTTTTCCAAATAAAAATTGACCGTTGAGTCATTTATTACCTGAATTGCTCCGCTTATTGCGTTGTGTTCATACGCAGAAACAGTATAATCGTAAAGTCCTTCGGGTAATTCGAGAGACAAAGTGTTTGTTATTCCCAAATGATACGTTTCATAACGCAAAGTAAACGAAATATTACTCAAAGCAGACGAATCTTGTGCATCAAAAAAGTTAAACGTAACATTTTTCTTGGGCAAAGGCATTAAATTCATCGGAAAATCAACTTCATTAGACAGAATTGTGTCCAAAGAAAAGTTTTTCGTATAATACGCATACCCAAAAACAGACGTAAAAACATTATGTGGTCCGAATGAAGTTAAATAAAAACTTGCTTCGCCTTCGGCATTCGCAAATTTTGTCGTGCCATCAACATTGATTTCAGCGTCTGCGATATGTTCATTGGTTAAAGAATCTAAAACTTGAAAATGAACATATTTGTAATCTTGAGGAATTAACTCAATATTAAACGTTTCTGAAGCAGAAATTTCAATGTTAGTCATTAATTCATAATGTTGAAGAGCAACAATTCTCAATTCATGTGAACCTTCTAACGCAAAAAAAGTTACACTTCCGTATTCGTTAGTTGAACCTACCCACATATTGTCAACCATAATATCTGCATAAGGTACAGGTTGCTGTGTTGCTCCGCTGATAACTTGAAAAGTTACTTCATAATTTTGCGGAAGCGGCGGCAAACACACCGAAGCATTCAAGTCAAAAGTATCAACAACCAATGTATCAACAACCATTCCGTGCATACTTTCATTAATCGAGTACGGATAAGTTTGATAAGCAGGCAATGTTATTGTTGCCCATCCTGAATCATTTGTCGTAAGATAATTTCCGTTGATAGAAATTTGTGCGTTTTGAACAGGATTTGTCGTTTCGCAATCGGTAACAATGAAATTTATCTCTCTCGGAGCGGCATAATGAAGTTGATAAACGATTCTTTCGGGTACTAAATAACCCGCATAAGTCGGAAATTCTGAAGGAGAAGTCAAAAATTTTGCCGAACTTCCAGAAGCAGTTATTCCCACTGTTGAAGATGAAAAAGCACCTTGATGTCTACTTTCCCAATGAATAATCAGATTTTGAAAACCATCATAACAGAAAGGTGTTGTTAACTCAAGCACCACCCAATTTCCCCCCGATGTGGAAATTACGCCATCAAAAACCAACGTATAACCGTTTCCTTCGGGATTTTCATAATCGGTGTTAAAGAATTCGTTGTCGGTTGTAAGTTTCATATAAAACTTTTGTTCCGCAACGGTACTTGCTTCGTTGATAAATAACGCAATCTTTGTGATAGTTTTTGCTTCGCCGAGTTCAGATTGCGAGTACAAACTTGTGTTCCAACCCATATTCATATTGCTAAAAATTGTTGGAACGCTGTTGTCGATGTTGCTTGTTTGTACGTAGTTTTGGGCTGAAAGTCCGCTTGTGAAAGCAAAAAACATCAGCCACAGCAACGAAATTGTTTTGAATTTCATAAATACCTCCGTTTTAAAGATTAAAAAAAATTGAAAATTTGTTTAGAAAAGTTAAAAAATTAAAATTGTAAAAAGATTTTTTGTGCTTTGATGTTTAAACTTTGTCCTTCGATAAAATTTAATATAAAAAATTTAATATCAGGAATACTTTGTTTGTCAAACAAAATATATTCTTGTAAAAAATTTAATGTAATATATTTTTCTGTTTCGTTATATGGGTAAGATTTTTCAATCATTTTTGCATTTTCAAAAATCATTTTTACCATTTCCTGATTCGAAGTAACAGAAATAAAAGACAGAATTATAATTTTGTCTTTTTCATTGACAAAAATATCTCTGCAGTCAAAATCATTGTGTAAATCAACGAATTTGTCTGACATTTCGAATGTTGTTGTTGGAATAAGTGGCGATAAAAATACTTCAATTTTCATAATTTTTTGAAATATTTGCAAAGATAAACAAATTTTTTGAAATCTAAACATTTTAATGACTCTTTTTATTCACAGAAAGGTTGCTTTGGTATAAAATATTTTTACTTTCGCAAAATTTTAAACAAAAATTAATGAAAAAACCTGCTAATTTTCGATTTTATTTGATTTATTTTCATCAATTGATTTTATTTTTATTTTTTTCGACAGAAAATTTTGTTTTTTCGAAAAGAAAAATTATTTTTGTGAAAAATTTTAAAATAATATTTCGTGATAACCCGCATAAAAATTGATGGTTTCAAAAACCTGAAAAATGTTGACATTTTTTTTGACACTTTTACCTGTATTGCAGGGACAAATGCAGTCGGCAAATCGAATTTATTTGATGCAATTCGTTTTTTGGCGAATTTAGCAGACAAAACAATTATTGAAGCCTTTAAGTTGGTTCGTAACAAAGACCAAGCAAGTTCAGAAATTCGCGATACTTTTTTCAAAATTGGAAATCAACATACAGACACCATTTCTTTCGAAGTGGAAATGATTATTCCACAATTCGTTTTGGACCGATTTGGTTGACACAGAAGTCAAGCCGAGTGTGCCGATGGTTACGTATATTCTCGTTTTAAAATACGTGGACGAAGATGTTTTTATTGAAAAAGAGGAATTAATTTCGCAATATTCAAATTTTCCTGATAGGAAAAAAAATTTATTTTTTGAAAAATCAAGTCAATGGGCGAATGCAGTTTTAAAAGGTGGTGCGTCAACCAACAAATTTATTTCAACGGACAAAGAGAAACAAACAATTAATTTGTATCAAGATAAACGCGGCGGCAGACAATATACTTATCCTATGAAAAAATTGCGTCGTACGGTTTTGTCTTCGGCGACAGCCGAATATCCAACTGCGTATGTAGTGAAAAAAGAGATGATGTCGTGGATGATTTTGCAGTTAGAAGTTTCTGATATGCGAAAATCTGACGATTTTGAAACCCGCCACAATGCCACACTCTCCGAAACAGGAAAATATTTGGCAGCAACAGCATACAGACTCGCCTTAGAAAATGACAACGACAAGTTTTATCAAACTTTAGTCAACAAATTGTCTGCATTGGTAGATAATATTAAGAGTATTGAAGTGGAAAAAGATGATAAACGTTCATTTCTCACTCTCTTTTTAAAATTCAGAGATGGAATGGAATTGCCTGCTCGTTATCTTTCCGATGGTACACTTCGTTTCTTGGCGTTAGCCGTTTTGGTTCAGGACAACAAATCGGGTAATTTGATTTGTTTAGAAGAACCCGAAAATGGAATTCATCCTGCCAAAATAATCACGGTAATAAATTTATTGCGAGATATTGCTTTCGATACTAAAAGCAAGGAAATTGATTTATTGAACGAAAATTTACTTCGTCAAGTTATCATTAATACACATTCTCCTTTAGTGGTGCGCGAAGTGCCCGAATCAAATGTATTAGTTGCTGAAATAAAAGAATATTTCGACGAAAAATATGATACAAAATATAAAGCAGCCATATTTCGTCCCTTGAATAATACATGGCGAACAAATTGTATCCCCGAATTTTATGATTATAAGGTTCGTGCTTTAAATTTGGGTACGTTGTTGGCATATTTAAAAGGTGAAAATGAAGAAAATGAAGTGAAAACAAAAGAAAAAAAAGTGAAAGAACGACAAGACGTCAAGGAAAATTTAAAACTTTTTTAAAAATGAACGAATTAACATATACTTTATTAGCAGATGGCACTTCAGACCGTGCATTGATGCATATTATTAATTGGCTGTTGAATGATTTATTCCCCAAAATGCCAATAACGAGTCGATTTGCTACTTTATTAAACCGCAAATTAGATGAACGCATCGAAAATGCCATCAAATTTTATCCGTGTGATGTTTTATTTGTGCATCGCGATGCCGAGAATGAATCTTATGAAAAGCGAAAAAATGAAATCGAGAGATTTTGGAAAGATGCAAAGATGAATAATGAAAGAATGATTCCCATTATTCCGATTCGCATAACAGAAACGTGGTTTTTAATCAATGAACAAGCTATCAAATTAGCTTCAGGAAATCCCAATTCTAAAATAAAAATTAATTTACCCAAAATTTCAGAGTTAGAAAAATTTAAAACACCAAAAGAAACGTTGTTTAACTTAATTAGAGAAGCAAACGATTCGAAAAAACGAAATATGAAGAATTTAGACCTGAATAATTGTCGTCAACGGGTGGCAGAAAATATTGAAAGTTTTGCTCTTTTGCGAGAACTTTCGTCATTTCAAAAATTTGAACATCTTTTACAAAACACCGTTTTTGAGTTATCAAAAAAATAAAATTACAGAAACTTTTTTAGAAAAGCAAACTTGCAAAAAAATTTCAAAAAGAAATATGAAAAAACATTACCGTGCTATTTGGATGGAAGAAAATTCTGTTTTTATGATAGAACAGAATCTTTTACCTTTTGAATATAAAATTTTTGAGGCAAAAACTTGTGCAGAAACCTGCGTTGCCATTAAAACTATGTTGACAAGAGGGGCAGGTTCCTTAGGAATCGCTGCGGGTTACGCAATGGCACAAGCCGCCTTGGAATTTCAAAATTCACAAAATTATTCGAAAAATATCGAAAAAGCACTCTTCGATATTGAGTCCACCAGACCAACGGCACAAAATCTATTTGTTGTCGCAAAACGAGTTTTTAACGCAGCAAAAATCTCACCTCAAAACGCACTTCGCGAAGCACAACAAGCCGCTGACGATGACGCTTTTTGCAGCGAAAAAATTGCAGAATTCGGCAATTCTTTGATTCGAGATAATTCTAAAATCGCAACGCATTGCAACGCAGGTTGGCTCGCTTTTGTTGACCTCGGAACAGCACTGGCCCCAATTTATCTGGCGAACAAAGAAAAGAAAAATATTTTTGTCTACGTCGATGAAACGAGACCGAGAAGTCAAGGAGCAAGATTAACCGCTTGGGAATTGTCCCAAGAAAATATCCCGCACACAATTATTCCTGACAACGCAACAGGTTATTTAATGTCAACAGGAAAAATTGATTTAATGATTGTCGGTGCAGACAGAATCGCAAAAAATGGAGATACAGCAAATAAAATCGGCACTTTGGAAAAAGCCGTCTTAGCAAAGACGTTTAATATCCCGTTTTATGTCGCTGCTCCGACCTCTACTATTGATTTCTCCTGCGAGACAGGACGAAATATTCCTATTGAAGAACGAAGCGAAGACGAAGTTTTGTATCAAACAGGAACTGATGAAAACGGAATTTTGCGAAAAATCCGTGTCGCATCACCCAATTCGAGTGCGTTTAATCCTGCTTTTGATGTTACTTTTGCCCAATTTATCACAGGTTTTATCACTGAAAAAGGAATATTTCCTCCTTCAGAAATCAAAAATCTTGAGAAATTTTAAAACGAAATTTAAAATCTGACAAATTTAAAAAACAAACTTAAATACGCGAACCGTAAAGTTTATCGTGAAAAGCATAAGAACCATCTTTCTCCGATATTCCTTGAAAAGAAATTTGAGTTTGCGAAGTAAACATTTTCAAAACTTTCAATCTTTCCTGTTTATTATTCGCAAGCGGCGTATTTGCTAAAATTAATATTGTCAAGTTTGTCAATTTAGAAAAATCTGCAGG